>JACOEF010000355.1 GCA_024998705.1 Nitrospira sp. | reverse complement strand
ATGAGCAGGAGTCGCGCGATCCCGACGATGAAAAACATGGGCAGGAACACGA
Organism: Nitrospira sp.; assembly: GCA_024998705.1. Taxonomy (GTDB): domain Bacteria; phylum Nitrospirota; class Nitrospiria; order Nitrospirales; family Nitrospiraceae; genus Nitrospira_A. Next base: position 4,339 of record JACOEF010000355.1, on the reverse strand, counting down.
CGACGGTGGTGACCGTGGAGGCAAAGATCGGCATGGCGACCTCGCGGGCGGCGTTGACGATGGCGTCCCACCGGTTCCGGTCGACGTTCAAATGGCGCTGAATATTTTCCAACTCAACGATGGAATCGTCCACCAGCCGGCCGATACCCAGAGCCAGGCCGCCCATGGTGAAGACGTTCAGTGTTTGGTTGGTGAAGTAGAGCACGATAAAGGTCACGAGAATCGACAGCGGGATGGCGACGGAGATGATCAACGTGCTGGTGAGATTTCTCAAGAAGAGCAGAATGACCGCCGCCGCCAGCAACGAGCCATGGAGGGCCTGCTCGATCAGGTTCTCGACCGATTGCCGGATATAGATTGATTGGTCGAAGGAGATGCCCAGTTGCACGCCCGGCGGAATGCCGATCATTTTCGGGATGGCCTTCCGCAACGCATCGACGACGTCCACCGTATTCGCATTCGGCTGCTTGTTCACCCGCAGGTAGACGGAGCGTTTGCCGTCCGTGCGGACTACGTTGGTTTGAATGTCCGACGAATCGCTGAGCACGCCGACATCGCGCACGCGCACCGGGTTGCCCCGCGGGTCGATCTTCACGACCACGTCGTTGATGGGTTCCACCGTCTTGAATTGCGTATTGGTGAACACGTTGTAGTCGAGGTTGCCGGCCTTGAGATCACCGGACGGAAGAATCAGGTTGGAGGCCTTCACGGCGTTCACGACGTCGAGAATCGAGAGGCCGCGCGCCTGGAGAAGGGCGGGGTCCAGGTTGATGTTGATCTGCCGGATCTTGCCGCCCTCGACGGTGGCCGCGGCGACGTTGGCGATCTGTTCGATCTGGGGGGCGATGGTGTTGTAGGCCAGGTCATAAAGCGCCCGCTCATCCAAATCGCCGCCGGCGGCCGTGACGAAGGCGACCGGGATGTTCGAAACATCGAACTTGACGATGAACGGCTGCAAAATGCCTGGCGGCAGGCTGTTCAGAATCTGAGTGATGCGCTGCATCACCTCCATCTGGCCCACGTTGATGTCCGCGCCCCAGTTGAACCAGACCTGGACCGCGCCGATGCCTTGTTTGGCGAAGGATTCGACGTGCTCGACGTTCGAGGCTGAACTGACGGCCTTCTCGATGGGGTAGACCACGCTCTGTTCGATATCGAGGGGCGGCGCGCCTTTATAAATGACGCCGACAAACGCGACCGGAACTTGAATGTTGGGGAAGAGATCTACCGGGAGCCGCTCGAGCGACGTGGCCCCCAGGATCACCATGGCCAGGGACAGCATCAGGATGCCGATTCGATTGCGCAGTGCGAGAAGTGTCAGCCACATGATGAAGACGTCGCACGCGACACGTCAGAGGTGCAATGCGGGGATCGATGGGTCAGGGGCAGAGGGGGCTTCACGGCGCACCGTTTACGTCTCACGTTTCACGGCATCCATTGGTTGCGTCTGCACCGGCGCGCCTTCGCTCACCAGGTCTTTGCCGGAGACAATCACCTGTTCGTCTCCCGTGAGGCCCTTCACCACTTCGACGCGATTGTCGGAGCGGGCCCCCAGTTCCACCGGGACCTGATGGGCCTTCCCGTCCTTGACGACATACACATACTGGTACTCTTCGAGCCGGCTCACCGCGTCCAGGGGAATCTGAATCGCCTGGGGGTGTTTCCCGACCAGGACCTCCACGCGGGCAAACATGCCGCCTTTCAGGCGGTGATCCTTATTGGGCAGGTCGACCTCGACGGTCATGGTGCGGGTGGCGCGATTGAGCGCTTGGACGATGCGGGTGACCCTGCCTTCGAAAACTTCGTTCGGGTAGGCTTCGGCGCGCACATCCGCGCGTTGCCCGACTTTCACCAGCGGCACATCTTTCTCCACGACCTCGATCAGGGTGCGGACGGTTTCCACGTCATGCACGCTCAAGATTCCTCGCGACATCGTGGACGTGCTGGCGGTGGTGCCGCTCACATAGGAGCCGGGATCCAGATTCCGTTCTGCGATATACCCGGCAAACGGGGCACGGATGGACGCATAGGCCAGATTGGTCACGGCCTGGGCCAAGGCAACTTCCATTTGTTGCACCTGTGCGCGCAAGGAGTCTTGCAAGGCCAGGGCCGCGTCGCGGTTCACCAGCGCGGTATCCAGGTCTTGCTGCGAGACGAACTGGTCTTTGATCAAGGCCTGCATGCGGTCGAGCGTCAGGGCGGCGTTACGCACTGCCGCCTCCTGCTGCACGACCTTCGCTCTTGCGGACAACAGATTGGCCTTGGCCTGATTCACCGCGTGGACATAGTCGGTGTGATCGATTTCGACGAGCAGTTGATTGGCCTTCACCAAGTCACCCTTGTCCACATAGATCTTGGCGATGTAGCCGTCCACGCGCGAGAAGATATTCACGAGCTGGTTGGGAATGAGGTCGGCGGTGTAGGTCAACCGGACATCGAGGTCCTGCTTGATGGGGCTCATCGTGCCGACGGTGAGGATGCGGTTTTTCCGGGGATCGCTCTTGGCGCCGCTGCTGAGGCGGAGTGCCACCAACGCCACGACGGCAACAAACATCATGATGCCGAGGGTCACGATCGGATGCCGTCTGATGAGATTAACGGACACGCGACAACCCCCGTTTCCTGGGTGTGGACGAAAACCGCAACCCGTTCAGGAACAGTTCCACGTAGGTGGCGACAATCTCCTTGTGCGGGCAATGCAACGGCACATCGAAAATCTCATGCAGCAGACGGTGGTAGACGACCATCCCGATGAAGGCGCGCGCGGCCAACAGTGGGTCGATTGGGCGAAATGCGCCTTCTTCGATCCTGGTCCGAATGTATCCCGCCAGGTAGTCGTAAAAGACGCGGTGTTGCTTGCCGAAGAACATGTCGGCCAGTTCGTGGCCCTCCAGCGCGCTGAAGAGTAACAGTCGCAGCATCGTGGGGTCGGCGCCGGGACGGATGCGGTATCCGGCGATGAGTGTGAAGACCTGCTGGTCGTCGCGCTTACGGGCGACTTTTTCGACGGCGCTCAGCAGTTCGCTGAGCGGGGCCTTTTCGGCGAGGATCGCGGTGTACAGTGCCCGCTTGGTCGGGAAGTATTTGAACACGAGGGCTTCGCTGATGCCGGCCGCGCGCGCGATGGCCTTGGTGGTCGTGCCCTGGAAGCCCTTGGCTGCGAACAGGCCGGCGGCGGAGGAGATCAGGCTGGCCTGGCGGTCTCGCCTCAGATTGCGGGACATGGCGGGCGTCGGCTTCATGCGATCGGCGATCGGGTGAGTGAGTGGTTACTCACCGTCCAGGCTATCATGTGCCGACGAAACAAGACAAGGATGTCGAGTATTCCGTCCAGCGATTGTTCGGGGGGGATGCGGGTGCAGCGGGTCAAAATGTCGAGGGCGCGTTCCCCTCGTTGAGCCTGGCGCGAAACGCTTCGCTCTCGAAGAAGATGACGCCCTGGCTGGTGCGCAGGTCGTAGCGGAGGATGATCTCGCTCTCGTCCCCTTGCCAGTTGTGGAATTTGACTGCGCCGGCGGCAACTTGGCCGGGAGTCTGGTCAAGCGGGCCGAATCGTTCCTGCAAATAACTCAGGATCCGGTCGTGGGCCTCTTTGCCGCTGTATCGCACCATGACTCGTGCGAATTTTCCATCGACTGTGCTGTACTTCAGGGAATCGACCGCCGCCGGACCCAGTGTCCGGTCGGTGGTCTTTAGCTCGTAGCTCTGGATCCGGCCCGCGTCTTCGACCTTGACGAAGGTGTCGGACTCCGAGAACGACGCGCCCCAGGGAATGCCTTCGAACCCGTTCGGGTCGTTCTGCATGGGGACGGCCAGCGCCAGCGCGACCGGCAGTAGCCACGTGGCGATGAACGTGGTGAGGGGCAGCGTCCGCCGCCGAGGAGTGACGTGAAGGTGCTGAGCCATGTTATTCGGCCGTATCCGACATCTGGTCCTGAAATCTCGGCGCGAGATTGCGGCTTTCGATGAAAATAAATCCACGCTCCCGGTTGGCCTCATAGGTGAGGCTGATCTCGGTATCCGATCCTCGCCAGGTGTATTGTTGGTTCAGGCCCCGCATCATCTGCCCAGGCAGCCGTTCGATCTTGCCATAGGACCGTTCGAGAAATTGCAATACCTGCGCATGGGCTTTCGCGCCCCGGTACCGGATGGTTACCCGCGCAAACTGCTCGTTGACCGTTGAGAGGTAGACGCTTTCGACCGGAATATCGGCATAGACCGGCGGGCGATCGCGAAATTGGTAATCGATTGTGTGCGAGTCGGATTGGATCACCGTCAGTTCCGGAATGTCGGTGAGGGGGACTCCCCAGGTGAAATTGTCGAATCCGTGCGGATCATT
>JACOEF010000345.1 GCA_024998705.1 Nitrospira sp. | reverse complement strand
TGAGGGGAACGGTGCCCACCATGTTGATGCCGATCTGCGTCGCCCAATAGGCGGTTTGATCCCAAGGCAACAAGTAGCCGGTAAAGGCAAAGGTCATGACGACGAGGAACAGCACCACCCCGACCATCCACATGACTTCGCGCGGGGATTTATAGGCGCCGTAGAGAAACGTCTGAAGCATGTGGAGTCCGATCGCCACCACCATCGTCGAGGCGCCCCAATGATGGAGCCCGCGCACGAACCAGCCGAACGTGATCTCGGTTTCAATGAATCTGACGCTGTCGTAAGCGTGGTCCGGCGTCGGTGCGTAATACAGCGCGAGGAACATGCCGGTGGCGGCTTGGAGGACGAACAGAAACAACGTCACGGAGCCGAACACGTAAATCCAGCTGGCTCCACCGGGAATCGGCTCATCGAGCAAGGTGCGCTGAACCGGTTTCAGGTTCAAACGACGGTCGAGCCAATCGTACAGTCGAGACGACATAATCCTCGTGGGGCGCCGGTTACAACTCCACACTCTGTGGAAGGCCGGATTTGAAGTCTTGATACATCACGAGGAGCCGGCCACCCTCCACCTTTGCGGGCAGCCTATCCAACGGGCGCGGAGCGGGACCGCCCAGCACGTGGCCGTTCACGTCAAACGAACTGCCGTGGCAAGGGCACAGAACCTTTTTTTCCGTCTCGTCCCAGCGATACCCGCATCCCAGATGTGTGCAGATCGGCGAAAACACCGTCACATCACCTTGCGGTTGTTTCACCGCCCACACCGCTTTATGCGATGTCGCTTCCAACCAGCCGTCGTGAACGGTCGTCACATGGTCCAATTGTGCGGGACGCCCGACAGGCAAGGCGTCGACAGGACCGACATCCACCCAGGCCCGTCGGCGGCGCGTGAACGCCGGTGAAATCAGTGAGCCGAGCAACGGAATAGCCAATCCCACTCCGACCACTGCGGCGGCGGCCACCGTCACCCAGTGAAAAAATGTCCGCCGCGACCCGACTGGGGTGGAAAGCCCCGCCCCTTCGCCCTCTTGCAATTCGTCCGGATGACTCACGTTCGTACTCCATCGTCTCGCTTGCCGTCCCCCTTGCTCCCGGAGAGGAAAGGAGGGGAGCAGCCCTGGCGACTCCCCTCCTCCGAAGGCCAAACGGTGCAATCGGACTCTTAGGACGCCGGGTTCTCGATATCCAGCCCTAACCCGACCCAGGCCCGCAGCAAATCGTGGCGCGTCAAGGTATATTGAATCACCCCATCCTTCTCGACGGGAAGATTGAGCAACCGCTTCTCTTCCATCAGCTGCACGGCGTCATCGATCGATGTCTCGGCCTTGACCGTGATTCGATCCTTGACCATGATCGCTTCCACCGCCAGCTGATTTAAGTCCTTGCCCGACTGGAGCGCTTTCAATAAATCGAACTCACTGATAAACCCGGCATACTGACCGGCATCGTCGACCACAGGCGCGCCTGGCGTGTGGGTCGTCAACAGATCCACAGCCACCCCCAGCGCATTTTGGTTTCGACGAATCCGCATCGTGTTGGTCCCTACGATCTGCCCAACCGTCTTAAAACCACCCACTGGAACACCCGGCCTTGCCATCGTCGTCATAATCCGCTCCCCCTCCGATACTCCAGTGACGGAATTGTCACCGGCCCCACTTCCATCTGCTGTGCTGTTCACACGACACCCTAAACATCCTCCCGCGATATGGCTCGTGCCGGATCAGGTTTTCTTTCCCGACCTCTCCATCGGACAGGTATTGATCCCCAAAAGCGTCCATACCGGACAGAACCCCAACACGCCTGTGACCAGCGCAATCGTCCCCATCGTCAGCGCAATTCCCATACCGACCGGCGGAAGCTCGGCAAAGGCGCCGATGCCGATCAACAACACTCCGAGCACAATTCGGACCGGTCGCTCAATCCCGCCTACATTGCATGACATAATCTGCCCCCTTCCTTGAGATGACGCTACCAGCGTCCAGCCATCAGCGTTCGGATTCAAAAACTGTCGGCTCATCGTTCTCTCGATGGGTATGAGTCACCACGCAGGAAATGGATTCGGAATATTCTCAACTGCTCGCTCTCGATTCTCCGATGCCCCCTCTTGCTGACATCTACAGACCGATCACGGACCGCTACCTGGCGATCGAAAACCGATACATGTCGTGGCAGGCGGTGCATCGCGCCGTCATACTGGACAGACGATTGAGGATTTGAACGGAGGTGTCACCCTGCGCAATGCCATCCGCCAGCCGATCCATATCCTTGTGGATCGACATACCCATTTGCTTAAAGGCCAGGGGCAGCTTCAACATCACAGCGGGATTCACGTCGACCGCTATCGCCATGCCAGCCGAGCGGGCTGCGGATTCTGCGGCCTTGAGGTTTTGATCCGGACTCCCTAACACCGTCACCACGCCATGCACCGTCTTGAGTAGTTGCCGCATCTCAGTCAGGATCAGATCCCGCTCCGCCTGCGCCAGGACAATTTCCGTACGCCCATCGGTCCCGGGCCTCGTATGCCCTTGAACAAACAACGCCGCCACCACACCCATCGTCACGATCCACAATACCGCCGTTCCCAAACCGATCACACGCCACTTCATCAGATCATCCTTTCTATTTGATTACGGGAGCTTGCGGCTCGCGCTACTTCCGAGCACCCGTACGTAGGCTGTGACATCACGAATCTCTTCGTCGGAGAGCACAAACTTCCACGCCCCCATGGCGGTGTCTTTTCGCCCGTCGTGAATGGCCTTCATGAGAGAGCCATCCAACTTTTCCTGTGTCGCAGGAGAACTGAGATCGGAGACCGGCGGGCTAAATTTCATATACGCGTCGCCCTTCCCCTCGACCCCGTGGCAGCGGATACACAGATTGGTGTAGAGCACCTTCCCTTTCGCCACATTCCCCCCGGCGGCAAACGAACCACTGCCGACCGCCGCCACGAGGAACATCGACAGGAGAACCGGACCAATGACTCTGATGTTCATGATCTTCTCCTTTACAAGCAACGGCCGTGCGCCCGTAGCAGCCTCCACATCAAGCAATAGGAGTGCGATCCTCGTGCCAGTCGGACGACAAGGGGCAACGGAGGGACCTGCAGTGAGGACAACCGATTCACGAAAAAACCTGACGCATCGCCGAGCGCCGTGGAGAGAATCACCCCACCCCCCGATCCCGACTGGCGCAAGATGCCCCAATCCAGCAGGCTGCGGAACAGGCCGCCAGCGGCGTGCTCCCCTATGAAGGGTGAGTCATGAGGCGTCTCTCGCAAACATCCCCAGCCGGTTCTGCAACGACTGACGAACGAGGAAGACGGCCTTTGTGCGCATCCTGCCTGCGACTCTGACGCCAACAGGGCACCTGAGTTAATCGCGACCTCTTGTGCACACATCGAGTATTTCCGCAGCCTGCCGGAGCGCTAGGTGATGGTGGGTGGAGGATGATGCGCACGTTCTGCATCGAGTCGGAGGCCGGGCAGCTGCCTCAGCCTGTTCAAGTGCGATGTGCGGACGAAACGTCAAACTCGCGGCCTGAATGTCCGCTGCTAGCGACACAGAATCTGTCAAGAGGTAAAAAGCCGCGCCGGTCGGCCATTAGAACCGGAACGGTCCAAGGAGGGTGTTATGCTTATAGCTTATACTCACACACTGGGCAACGGGTTGTACTAGTGTGGGGGGAGAATCCCGCGCGTTGTTTGAACCGACGACCATATCCGGAGATCACGACAGACAACTTCCCACTGGCGGTCCGCCAAGAAAGAGGTGCGTCGATGGCTATCTCACCGGTTCTCAAATCGTATCTCGATCGCGAACATGTTCACTATGATGTGTTGCCTCACCCGGAAGCGTTTCGCGCCGCGCTCGTCGCACAGACGCTTCGTACCCCGATGAAGGAAATCGCCAAAGTGGTGGTGGTCAAGGCGGATGACCGTTTCGTGATGACAGTCCTGCCGGCCAGTTGGAACGTGAACCTCTCCCGACTCCGCGATCTCTTGTTATCCCAGCATGTACGGCTTGCGACCGAGGATGAAATCAAACACCTATTCCCCGATTGCGAGTTGGGTGCAATGCCTCCCTTTGGGAATCTGTATGGGCTTCATGTCTATGTGGATCAGTCGCTGACAGAGGACGAGGAAATCACCTTTCAGGCCGGCACCCATTCCGACGCCATCCGCATGCGATATTGGGACTTCGCGGCCCTCGTGTTCCCGGTGGTGACGGAATTTCACCGGATGCCCTCGGAGGTCTGGTGATCATGTAGTATCTGGCATGGACCGTAATGCGCGGCCTGTTTTCCCGCCTTCATCCCCCGGGCGCTGTCACACGTCGCAGGGCGTCGAAGTCGGAATGAGTAAGCTGTGGGCTGACGCGTTCCAGGCAATCCGCCCATCGCGCACCCCCTCCTAACTGATGGTCGCTTCCAAATCCATACGCGTTTTCATCGAATTGGAGATCAAGCAGTTGGCTTCCGCCTTCTCGATGAGTTCCTTCGCTTTTACCGCATCGCTCCCTGACTGCAGAACGATATGGGGGCGTAACGTAATCACGGTGACCTGAAACTTTCCCTCCACGAGTGCCAGACGCCCCTCCGCCTCGCACTGATAAGACGTGAAGGCCAATCCGGCCCGTTCGGCGACAGCCAGGAATGTGGTCATCAGGCAAATATTGGCCGCCGCCACATACAAGTCTTCCGGCGACCAGATGCCTTCATGCCCCTTGAACTCCGGAGGGGTCGCGACCTGGATATCCGGTTTTCCTTCACTCGTGATCGTGCCCTTTTACTGCCCTGTCCACTTCACCGCCGTTCGATACGTATAGACCTTGCAGCGAACTTCCATCGCTCCCTCCGGGTTGGCCTGTGGATTGTTTGTCAGCGACCGGTGATGGGACTTGCCCCTCAGCGAAACCGGCGGAACACGAGAGGACTCCCGGGGCCAGACCTCAAGCGAAGAAGCTGAAGCCGGTCTCACCCGTGAAGCAACCATTCACCTCGGCCATGTGACGGCGACGCCTTGCGCGCCTCACGTTACCATAAACCGATCGGACGAACCGGGCAAGGCCATCCAGGGCATCAAGGGCTTCGCTCGCCACACCAAAAAAATACGTCATGCCACGTGATCGCCACAGCGCGTGAGTGATCCGGATATCTTCAGCACTACCGACCCTAGAGATGGTAATCGCCTGCGGCTTCAGGTTGGTACAGGACCTCCCTGATACGCATGGTTCGCACCCCGGCCGGCACGGGCCAATCCACGGTCTCGCCCGCGCGGGCCCCCAACAGGGCAGTCCCGATCGGCGCGAGGATGGAGAGCTTCTTGTCCGGGATGCTGGCATCGGAAGGAAACACCAACGTATAGACATTCTCCGTCCCTGTATCGACGTCTTGTATGCGGACTTGTGAATTCATCGTCACCACATCCTGGGGAACGGCGGATGGATCGACGACATGGGCACGATCGAGCTCATTTTCCAAAGTATCCAAGTGATCCCGGTCTCGCGCCCCAACGCTGAGGCGAGCCTTCAGAACATCTCTGAGACGGGTCACATCGAATTCCGTAATATAGATATCGCGCTGTGTCATGGTTCTACTCCCTTACTGTCGGTCTCTCTTATCGCTGACGGCAACACCCGACGGGGCCCCTCGGCGAATGTGGGCGTTTTCACCGTCACAATCGGACAGGTCGCCCGGCGCAACACCGCCTGCGCCACGCTTCCAAACCGCTCTCCTGACACCCCGCGGCGACCATGCGTCCCCATGACGATGAGATCCGAGTGATGCCGCAACGCGCAGGCCAGAATCGCATCGGACGGCAGGCCACCGGAAATTTCAAGGTCCGCCGGCTGCCCAAATGATGTGATGACGTCTCTGAGGTCCACCAGTTGCTTGTTCCAATAGTCACGCTTGCGCGTTTCCTCTTCAATCAGGCCAAGTCCGCACTCCAAGTCGTAGCCCACCGGCTCCAATACATGCATCAACGTCAACTCGGCACCAAGCCCCTTGGCCAGATGAATGGCATATTCGACAGCATCCAACGAGGGGCTCGAAAAATCCAGTGGAGCGAGGATATGCCGGATCAATCGTCCGCTTGCCGATGATACCTCGCCTGTTCCTTCATGCCGCCCCGGTACTGCAAGCACCGGACATGGTCCTTCCTTCACAACCCGCTCCGTCGTACTGCCGCTCAGCCCGTGCATCAAGTTGGTTTGTCCCTGGACACCCAGGACGAGCAGCTCCACCCCCTTATCCTTGGCCGCGAGACAAATATGCTCGGTCGGGTCCCCAAGCACCAATCGGGCCTTTGCGGCCACACCATCTCGCGCCAAATCATCACGTACCTGGTCCAGCTGCCGCGCAGCCTGTGCTCTCGCCTGCGCGGCCGCAGCGAAAATCTCCTCCTCTGCACTCGACCAGTGAGGCCCCTCGATCACATGGATGACATCCAGCGTGGCATTCCACATCGCCGCGAGATACC
>JACOEF010000937.1 GCA_024998705.1 Nitrospira sp. | reverse complement strand
CATTCCTCAGCTCATTCCCCCCGGTAATCGGAATGAGGCCAAGAAGATGATAGACACAATCCTGCCCGCGCACCTTTCCCAATTCAATATACCCTCCCGGTGCCAGGGGCTTCGTGGAAGGCGCGATACCACCGGGATGATGCATACAGCCGGCGCTGAAAGTCGCCGCCAGCAACACCGCAAGAGTCCACCCCCTCATCTGCCACTTCGTCACATGCTGTTTCATCATCACGTGTCATTCCTTTCGTGTGCGCAGCCACCACTGGCCACGCCGTGTGATACCCACGCAGGGAGCACCATGGTTGTGATATCTCTGAAGGTCCGTACTGGGAATTACCTGGCAGAGCACACAGCAAGAACGTGCTGGTTATAATCTTGCACGCCTACCAATCCATCCTCAACCCTAAAAAGCGCGCGGCCGGCGGATGGCTAACAATGCGACAGTGCCCAGTGGGGGCGCGCTCCGCCGGCGCAACATTGTGAGAGCCTCAATCAGGGGCTAGCCACTGCTCGCAGCCACCCAGATTCTGCTCGACCATCATGTGATAGGCTCCGCAGTGGAAGAGGGGCTCCCTATCAGCTTATCCGCAGTAACGTGCTTGTCTACCCGAACGCCCCTCATCCGACTCCAGTGAACACTCCCGCCCTGACCGGCGCGATGGCCACGTCGCCCGCATACTCCCCTTCCAGCCGCCCTTCCCATCTGGCGGCCTGGTCACGAGCCAGCTGCCTATGCTCGTGCAGCACGTCATGAAGAATTTTTCTCCGTACCAGGGATTCCCTGATAGTACATTCACCCATAAGGTGAGACCCTATCGATCTGTCGGGTGCATACGATCCACGAGGACTGTACACCGAGCGGAATCACCTCTCCGGGTGCTTCTCATCTATGCACAATGCACTGCCGTACGAGCACCGGGCCATCACACCCCTCCGATGCATGGGCCGGTTGTTTGAGGAAGGAGCCGGCCCTTCCAAGGCACCTGCCTGTCACGCGGATGCACCACAAACGCGTACATTTTCGGCAGCCGCAGGCCCGAGCAGAGGATGCGTGGGTTCGCCGGAGCGATGGCGTTGAGGTCTAGTTGAGGTCTATTCGCATCACAAGGAGAACGGCCGCTCTCCCCTCGAGGCGTGAGGATCCATGGCCAAGAAAGTGACACTGATCACCGCCTCGGGAGCCTTAGTAATTGCGCTCATGGGGGTGATTCTCGGCCTTGGGGAACTCGCAATTCGCTCCATCCATCTTCTTCGAGACGGGATTCCATTCTTTGAAAGCCAGGCCGGAGGGAGGGTCGGCTCAATTACCTTGGACCAAGAACTCGGCTGGAAGGCGACCGAGCATTACCGGGAAGCGTTGGTGGAGAAAACCAAAGGCGGGCAGCTGTATCCGGTTCGGCGATCCCAGGCGCAGTACGGATTCCGTCAGTTCGGCGACCTGAATTCCACCCGGCTCAAGATGCTCGTCATCGGCGACTCCTTTACCCACGCCACAGCGGCGTCGGATGGGCGGACGTATCACGCGCTGCTCTCCACGTTGCTCGATGTTGAAGTGTTCGCCTATGGCGCCGGGGGATACGGCACACTGCAGGAATTCCTCGTGTTTGATCGATACCTCGATATCATTCGGCCCGACGTCATCCTCTGGCAATATTGCGTGAACGACTTTATCAATAACGACAATGACCTCGAGCGCCGGAGTCTCATCAATAATAATGGGTGGGTCAGACCCTACTGGCGCAACGAACAGATTGCTCTCCTGTCGCCGAAAGAATCATCCGTCCAAGTGCGCGATTGGATCAACCATCACAGCCGATTTCTCTACTTCATCATCAGCAGAATCGACCGACTACGGGCACTCGATACGAGAGAGACCGTCGAGGTAGAGATAGAGGCCGAGGGGATGCGTCATGCCGGGTTTCTCCGCGCGGTGCACGTCACGGACGAATTGATGGGACGCGTGCGCGCAAGAGCGGGAGGGCGGCCGATCATGGCCTTCGACTGCATTCGCGAAGAACCCTATGACCAGGCATTCCGCGAGATCTCCGCTCACTATGCCATCACCTACTGGGACGACATCGGGGCCGTGGTTCGAGAAGCTGATCAACGGGGCGAAGATGTCTACGCATTGGATGGGAAGCATTGGAATGAACGCGGGCATGCGCTGATCGCGCAGGCACTTGCGGCGCATATCCGAGCCGAACTGGCGGCCCATCCCGTCCCCAATCGGGCCGCCGCTCGATAACGCCACGGTG
>JACOEF010000352.1 GCA_024998705.1 Nitrospira sp. | reverse complement strand
CCTTGCGGTCATTGTCCCGCTGGCTGTGCTGGGACTTGTGCTGCCGAATTTCACGATCTCCTCGCCGGGCCCGACGTTTTCCCCCCATCAGTCCATCTTTCTCATCGTCATGTCCTTAGGTTTGTACGGCGTATTTCTCGCGATTCAGAATCTCCGCCACCGCGACTACTTTGTGGCGCCCCGCAGCCAGGGCAAACGCAAAACGGTCCTGCTCCATGATGAGCCTGAACCAGCCCCGAAGACGCCTGTCTGGCACCATACACTCCTCCTCATGGCCTACCTGCTGCCACTGGTGATCCTCTCGGAACATGTCGCCACGCCGATCGATTACACGCTTCGCTTATGGAATGCCCCCCACACCTTGGGCGGCGTGCTGGTAGCGGGGCTGGTGTTGGCCCCCGAGTCTCTTGGTGCGGTCCGTGCCGCGTTGGCCAATCAATTACAACGCTCCGTCAATATTCTCCTTGGATCGGTGCTTGCGAGTATCAGCCTCACCATTCCTGCTGTCCTCGCCATCGGATTCTTCACTGACTCAACGATCATTCTCGGCATCGACACGGTCGACACCATTCTCCTGGTCCTGACCTTTGTGGTCAGTATGCTGACCTTTGCCGTCAGACGCACCAATGTCCTGCTCGGCGCCGTCCACCTGCTCCTGTTCCTGGCTTACCTCATGCTGATTTTCGAGAAGTGATCGGGTGAGAACCGTGTACGCACAGGATGGGTTTCGCGTATCGGCCTGCCTCGCCTGATCGTTCGAATCCGCACACCCTGCACAGTGCAGCAACCTACTCCTGACAATGAGGTGGCGCTCGTCGAGACCGGAAACGATTGGGCCGCTGCTCTCAATCAGCTCGGCCCACACCCACATTCCGTCCTAGCTGCCTCCTGCGCCGCATCCCAGCAGGAAAGGAACGGAATATGCGTTACCAGTCAGTGCACTGCCACAGAATCGCAGAGACACCGACGGCATTCTGATCCGCAGGCAAACAATCGCCTAACAGGGGTGGCCTATGCGCACGTTCCCTAAGTTATGGCTCACAACATTGTTGGTTCTCTCAGCAACCTGGGATCCCATGTGCGTAAGAGGGACAGCGGCGAACACCAGCTCACCCAGATCCCCGCTCACGAGCCAGCCAGCCTACTCGCAGACACGGGTTCCCTCCACGCCGTCCTCCGTGCGCACCGCCATGAACAGACACACCCGCACGCTGCTCGCAGTCCCCCGCAAGCAGAATGGGAGGCTCCCCGCGAGCTACGGCACCGGTCAACCACGAACCCTCCACCTCCGGCCGCTTACCCCGACAATCAAGAGGCCAGAAGGGCTTGGGCCGGGACCGTTCATCGGACCAAGCAGGCAAGAACACACAAAACCGACACTCTCCCCCAACCAAGGCACAAACCTCGTCGACGCATCTTCTCCCACATCGATCTTCGCCTGGCCTCGAGGCAACCAGCTCCCCCTCACCATGAGCGCGATTCCGCAGCAACGAGAAAACGAATACGAACGGATGAACGACGCCTCGCACGAAAATATACATGGAGGGAACTAGCACCCTCCCGGATGACCCGCGCTCCCTGTCCGACAACATACGCCCCCCTCAGTTCTGGCCGCAGCGAGGCGCAGAACATGGACCGACATGCGCGCTATACTTGTGGACACGATCGGACGGATAGCCCGGCGGTTTCATGCGCAGGCTACCATCCGAATGCGGACGCTACCGTGCAAGCAGTTGATTTCGTTCGGCCTCGCCTCCTAAGATAACCCGATATGCTGCAGAAAACTGCAGCCCTCACACGTTTCCGCCAAGCTCCGATTGTCTGCTCTCGCGCAGGACTCGCGAGTGGAGGCGCGCGTTATTCGGAAGGACGGCGAGAGTTCCCGTAAAGATACGTATGTCTGGCACGAAGCATAAAACCTTCACGATCCTGCTGGTCGAGGACGACGCGGGAGATGTGGACATGTTCTTGCGAACCGTTGAACAGGAGCTGCCACGCCATGAGGACGAGCAGGTCACGCTGGTCATCAATGCGACGGCCGAGGGTGCGCTGGAGCGGCTGCAATCACAACCGATCGATCTGATCATCGCCGACGTGCGCTTGCCGGGCATGAGCGGGATTGAACTCCTGCGGCGGGTGCAGGACCTGAATCGACGCATCCCGGTCATCATCGTCAGTGGAGTCCATGCCGTAGAGACGGTCATTGACGCGATGCGCCACGGGGCGTTCGACTACATCGTGAAGCCCTACGACACGATGGATCTCTCGGCGCGCATTCATCGCGCCATGCGCATGTCGGAGATTCTGCTGCAAGCGTCACCCGATGAGCCCACCGCGCCGCGGATCCCCTTCAAAAACCTGGTGGGCGTGAGCGCCCCGATCAGAAGCGTGATGGCCATGATCGAAGCCATCGCCCGGGTTCCGTCCACGACACTGATCATCGGGGAAACCGGCACGGGCAAAGAATTGATCGCCAAAGCGATTCACGAGCGCAGTCTCGATAGCGACGGCCCGTTTCAGGTCGTCGACTGCACCACCTTCTCGGAAGGCACCGTGGAGAGTGAATTGTTCGGCCATGTCCGCGGCGCATTCACCGGCGCAGTGGCCGACAGAACCGGCTTGATCGAGTCAGGCAGCCACGGCACCGTCTTTCTGGACGAAATCGGCGACCTCCCCGCCAATTTGCAGGCAAAACTGTTACGCGTGCTGGAAGCCGGTGAAGTACGTGCGGTCGGCAGTACGCAACAGCGCAAGGTCAACGTGCGCTTTATCGCCGCGACCAATCAGGATCTGGCTGAAAAGGTGAAGCGGAACGAGTTCAGGAAAGACCTGTTCTTTCGCCTCAATGTCATGGTGATCCGTGTACCGCCCCTCCGTGAGCGGACAGAAGATATCCCCGTCCTTGCGCGACATTTCGTTGCCCGCTATGCCAAGGAATTTACGAAACGCGTGGAAGATCTCCACCCCTCCGCCGTCACGGAGCTGGTTGCCTATCCCTGGCCGGGGAATGTGCGGGAGTTACGGAATGTGATGGAGCGGGCCGTGATGCTTGCCAAAGGAGACCGCATTGGTATCGCGGATGTGGCCGGCATGCTCGCCGTGCCCGACGAGCGGCAACGGGAAGCCCCCGATGAGGACTATCTTCATCTGCCGTATGCAAAGGCCAAGGAACAGGTTCTGGAGGCCTTCAATCGACGGTATATTTCAACCAAGCTGACCATCCACCAAGGCAATGTCACCCACGCCGCCCAGGACGCCGGGCTACCCCGCTCCTACTTCCACGAGATCATGCGCCGCTATACAAAAGACGAAAAATAGCGGTGTCAGCAAAGCATGACACCACCCGACAAGAACACAGCCTAACTAATTGTTTAATTTACACAAATCATAAAAATAGCAACTCGTCCGCCTTTACAGACACCTATAACTCGATATATTTCAATGAGTTAACAACTTCATCCTCTCTCGTAGTCAGCAGTTACTGACCCCCCTGTTCAAGCCGACGCTCACCCTCAATTTCCGCTCGCGAATCAACGCAATAAAGCATTGTTTTTATTACGTTTATTCCCGTGTTACCAAGACGGAATGCAAGCGCACTTTCTGCCCACGACGGCACGTGACTTGTAATACACCTATACCGCGAGCGAATACCCGCTCGACAATTTCGAATTGTGAGGGACGAATGTTTCCAATTCGACACACGGAAAGGGGGTACACCAGACCAGATTGCATCCGCGTGAGTGTAGTGAGGTTGTACGAACAGGTGCATGAGGGACTCATGTGCCTCACAAGGAGGTAGCTATTATGCAGGTTTCCGTTTCACGGAGACAGTTT
>JACOEF010000591.1 GCA_024998705.1 Nitrospira sp. | reverse complement strand
GCTCTTCACGTTTCAACATAGTTATAGGCGCTCAGCACGGCACGTCCGTGACTGCGTGTAACGGAAGTCGCTCGCCAAGGCGCCGATGGGGGAGAACCAGCATGAGGCCTGCACTCGTTTGGAGAATCGTCGCCGCGCTCGGATGCGCGATGATATTTGAGTCATATCCGACGGGCTATGCCACAGAACCGAGCCCGGGCGGATACACGCTGAGCCAAATCGTACAACTCGCGCTCCGACACAACCCAATGATGAACGGCGCGGAAGCAGTGCTGGAACAGAGTCAAAGTCAGCGCGTCACGGCCGGTGCCTATTTGAATCCCACCATCCCGGGGTCGGCCGGCCGCGGGTCGATTCGGGACCCCAATACCGGTGTTTCGATCACCGAACGGACGATCACCGTGGAGCAGCCGCTGGAGTGGCTGGGCAAACGCACAGCCCGACAACGCGCCGCCGACGCGGGGGTGGCCGGCGCTCTCGCCGGCGTGGACGAAACAAAAGTGCTGGTCATGACCGAAGTAAAAGGGGCGTTTTTCCAGTTGCTCCTGGCGCAACAGGATGCACAGCTCGCGAGGGAGAACCTGAAGACGGTCGAAGATCTCGTGAAATTGGTGAGTGCGCGGGTCAGCACGCGAGAAGCGCCGAAATTCGAGTTGGTCAAGGCAACCGTTGAACTCCAAAAAACACGGAAGGATCTGGCGAGGTCGGACAACGCGCTCCTGGTGGCTCGTGCCAAACTCAATACGGTCACAGGCAAGGCCCTCGGAGAATCATTTGCCATCCAGGGGGAGTTTGAAACAGTGAGGTCGGGACTGGATCTACGTGTACTGACAGATCAAGCACTCGACCGACATCCCGCACTTCGCCGACAACAGAAAGCGGTC
Organism: Nitrospira sp.; assembly: GCA_024998705.1. GTDB lineage: Bacteria > Nitrospirota > Nitrospiria > Nitrospirales > Nitrospiraceae > Nitrospira_A. The sequence continues at coordinate 115 of JACOEF010000591.1, read as the reverse complement.
GAGCAAGCCGAATTTACGATCGAACAGGAACGCGCCTCGCGCATGCCGAACGTGGCCGTGATCGGCCAGTATCATCGAGAAGCCGGTGACGAATCCATCACGGCGGGGCTGAGCG
>JACOEF010000936.1 GCA_024998705.1 Nitrospira sp. | reverse complement strand
GGCCATCACGTCCGCCACGCCCTGTTGCCCGATAGTCAGACCCCAGTAAGGCATATTCGGCGATTTTCCCATCGCCGCACCGCCATGATTAATCACATTGTAGAGATAGTCGGTCGGCACCTTGTCGAAGGGGATGTTCGCATGGATCGCCGGCTTCGGCTCCAGACCGGATGCAGCGGGCCCATCGCCCTTTCCGGTCGCACCGTGACATTGCGAACAATATTCCTTGTACAAAACCTTCCCCCGATCGGCACTCGCCATCCCGAACTCCGGAGCCGTCCAGGGCTCGTAATATTTGAAATCCTTCACTCCCTGCACCATGAGGAACCCGATGACGGCACGGAGCTGCGGTTCCGTCGCATCGGCCAGAAACTCGCCGCTATGAGGAACAAAGTCCTGCGGATTCAACCCAAACCGGAAGAGCCAGTCCTTGTCGTACCGTTGGCCGGCCGCCACCAGCGAGGCGCTCTGCGGTCCGCCGATGAGTTTGCCGTTTTCTTCGATCAGGTGACAGCCGAGACAAGCGTGGGCCTTATAGGCCATACCGCCGAACGTGGCATCAAACTTACTGACCTTCGAGAGATCAAAGGCGCCGACTTTCACCCGAGGATCCTTGTTGTGCTGCTCAAAATACTCGGCAAGGCCCTGCGCTTCCTCCTCGGTGACCACCGGGTGCCGCGTCGGCCCCTCAGACAAATCCCATCGGTACCCTTTCGGGTACAGCGGGGCCTCTTTCCCTGTCAGGTATCGAAGCAGCCACGCGCGCTGATACTTGCTCCCGGCCCAGATCAGATCAGGGGCCTTTAACTTGAATCGCGAATCCTCTTTCCCTTCGAGGCGGTGACATCCGGCGCAGTTATTCTGAATCAGCTCTTTGACACGAGTCTGATCACTACCCAACAGAAGGCGGGGAAACGACAACAACCCCACCACAAACACCAACGCGCATCCGATCATCACCGTCCGTCTTCCACCCATAAGGCACTCCTTTCGTGCACGACCGTTGCTTCGCCGGCTTATCGTGTGACGAGCCAGGCATGAATGTCCGCGATCTCCTGGTGACTCAGCACGGCGCCCCAAGCCGGCATAGGGCCACGACCATGAAGCACCGTTTCCCAGAATGCGCCTTCGTTCTTCAAGATCGTATTACGCGCCAGTTTCGGCCCCGCACCGCCGATAGCGCCTTCGCCATGGCAGGCTTGGCAATTATGTGCAAACAGCCCCGCCCCTCTCGCCGCCACACCGGTCAACGGACCATCAATCGTGGCACTCTGCGCACGAGTCGGTTCCATTGTCGCCAACTCCTGCTCAAAGGACGGCAATTGGTCCGGCGCGCCGGGGTGATTCCGCCCAGCGAGATATCGCACCAGTAATGCGGCATCGTCCGGGGAGAGGTCGGCGCCCCAATGCACCATCTTCTCCACCGTGACCGTCCAGCGATCCTGCGGCAACCGTTGCTGAGCGATCAGGTCGGTGGTATGGCACACCGCGCAGCGGGCGAGGATCAACGTGGCCGCTTTGCGTGCCAGGGCAGGTGCGACGGTAGGGTGCTCCTCTTCCTGGGCAGGTGCGACGGCAAACGCGCCAAGCATCACCAGCAGCACAGTGAGTGAAGAGAACGCGAAGCCGGAGGACGTTGGCACCAGTCTCATGCCGCCACCGTGACAGTCAAGCGATCCCACCCGTTCCAGAGAAATCCTCCCGGATTCCACGGACTCGTCACCGGTTGCGCCTCTCCTTGCGCATCCCTGGCGCGACAGAGAATGGCGGTAGGCCCCAGCGTGCGAGCCTGCCACACGAATTGCCATTGCCGCCAGGCGTAGGGCTGCTCCTCGCCCAGCAGGCGTGCCGTCTCCCAGGTGCGGCCGTCGTCGCAGGACACCTCGACAGTGGCCACCGCCGCCTCACCGGCCCATGCGACTCCCCGGATCGTCACCGGACCGGGCCTCACCGTCTCGCCCTCCGCCGGTGCGGCGATGAGCGATTTTACGAGCATTCGTTCCACGGGCACCATCGCACTTCCCGGCAGCCCGGACATTGGACGGATGGCCGTCTCCGGAATCCGGTAGGCCTGCTGCATGTAATAGCCGTCCGTCTCGTCGGCCCGTACTGTGATCTCGGTCAACCACTTCATGCAGGATTCCGCCATCCACCCGGGGGTGATCACTCGCAACGGCGCACCATGCAGCAACGGCAGGGGCCGCCCATTCATTTCATACGCCAAGAGCGTGTCGGGATGAAGCGCCTTGGCCAGGGGAATACTTCGCGTAAACAGCGGCACGGTGGCCAGCACCGGTCGATCCGCCCCTTGCAACTGCACGTGCAGCCCCTGAAGTTTCACCCCGGCTCG
>JACOEF010000935.1 GCA_024998705.1 Nitrospira sp. | reverse complement strand
TGGCCTGCCATGTCCCCGATCCGGATCTGCTGTGTCTGTCGTTCCGCCAACGGTTTTTGAAACGTAATCCGGGTGGTGGCTCGATCCAAGGTCGGTTGCCAGGCTTGTTTGGCCATGCCCAGGCAGATGGCGGGGATGCTGATGCCTCGTCCCACGTTCAGAATCGTCAGGGCATACTTCATTCCCTTGCCGATCTCGCCGATCACCTGATCGACCGGAACCCGCACGTTCTGCAAGGCAATGTGGGCGTTTTCAATCCCGCGACAGCCTTCAAACTGGCAGCGTTGGCGCACCTGCACACCCAGCGCCGTCATGTCCAGAATAAAGGCCGTGTGGACATGATCGTCCGCCCGATGTCCCTGCGGAGCCGGGATCCAGTCGCTCTTTCCTTCACACTCCACTCGCAGAACCGGAACTCGAGCGATGAGCGTGAGATACCGGGCAATCGGCCCATTCGTACACCAGAGTTTTTCGCCGTTCACGAGGAAGTGGGTGCCGGAGGAATCCAGCACCGCCTCGGTTCGCACGTTGGCCGCATCCGAGCCGGTCATTGGTTCGGTGAGGGCAAACGCTGATATGGCTTCTTGCGCGACGAGCGGGAGATATTTCTTCTTCTGATCTGCATTCCCGAACAGGAGGATCGGCATGGCGATTCCGATGGACTGCGGCACCGCGACCGTCAACGCCAGAATGTTGCTCCAACCGGCAATCAGGGTCAGGACGCGGCCGTAGTTCGTGTAGGATAAGCCGAGCCCGCCATATTCTTTGGGAATCTTCATGCCAAAGGCTCCGAGCTTGAACAATCCCTGGATAACGCGTTCCGGAATTTTCGCCTGGCGTTCGCTTTCCTCCGGGTCCACCTCGTGAATGAGAAAATGTTCGACCCGTTTGCAGAAGGCTTCGCCGGCGGCTTTCTCTTCCGGCGGTTCGGGAGATGCCAGCAAGAGGTCGAAGTCCGGCCGGCCGTCGTAGAGACCGGCCAAGAAACTCTTTCCGGTGAGTCGTTCACGGGCTTCTTCAATCCGTTCAAAACCTGAAAAGAGGGTGCTCATATGCGACCTCACCCGATCTGGTCAATCAACGTCTTTGAATTGCCTGTCGCGATATTGGGCCAGGGTACTCGCTAGCCTGGATTTCAATTCTAGTCGCTTGGGTTTTCCGGTGGAGGTGTAGGGCACCTCCGTACCCATCAACAGCACTTTCGGCTGTTTGGCGAACGGCAACCGTCCGTGGCAATGGGCGCGGATGTCGGCCTCTGTTGGGGGTGATGCCGGGTCCTTCGGTACGATATAGGCGGCGATCTCCTCGCCGTAGTAGCGGTTCTCGAACGGAACGGCCATGGCGAACTTCACGGCCGGGTGTCCCTTCAGCACGTCGTCAATTTCCAAGGGAGAAATATTGACGCCGCCGCGAATGATGAGTTCTTTCAAGCGGCCTGAAATGTAAAAGAACGGTCGTCCACTCTCGTCGGCGATGTAAAAACCCTCGTCGCCTGAACGGAACCAACCCCATTGGAACGCGGCCTCGTTCGCGTCGTCGCGCTTGAAATAGCCGGCGCAAACTGTGCGCCCCCGGATGCAGATTTCTCCACGTGTGTGCTCGGGAACAG
>JACOEF010000330.1 GCA_024998705.1 Nitrospira sp. | reverse complement strand
CCGAAGGGCCTACGCCGAGTGTTCTATTCCGACAACGGGTCGACGGCTGTTGAAGTGGCGCTGAAGATGGCGGTCCAATACTGGCAACAGCGGCAACCGACGGCAGGCTCCAAACAGTCCTTTGTACATTTAAAACTCGCGTATCATGGCGACACGATTGGGGCCGTGAGCGTGGGGAACATCGAATGGTTTCATGCGCGCTTCAAGGCGCTGTTATTTCCTACCCTTCAAGTCGATCCGCCGCACTGTTATCGTTGTCCACTGAACCTGACCTATCCCGCCTGTCAGATGGCCTGCATCTATCCGTTGGAAAGACTCTTGAAAACTCGGCACCGCGAACTGGCCGGGGTCATACTGGAACCACTTGTTCAAGCGGCGGCGGGAATGATGACCGCGCCGCCCGGATACCTGACCCGCGTGCGTGAGTTGTGTGCGAAGTACCACGTCCTGCTGATCGCCGACGAAGTGGCGACCGGTTTTGGCCGCACGGGAAAAATGTTCGCCTGCCAGCATGAAGGCGTGACACCGGACCTCATGGCGATCAGCAAGGGCATGACCGGCGGATACATGCCGCTCGCGGCGACCCTGGCGACCGAAGAGATCTACCGGGCTTTTCTCGGACGGTATGAAGACTGGAAAACGTTTTTTCATGGTCATAGTTACACGGGCAATCCCCTGGGGTGCGCCGTGGCCCTGGCCAACCTCGATCTCTTCCGTCGCGAGAAAACGCTCACGCACGTTCGAAAGCAGACCAAACTGCTCGCCCGTCTGCTGCGTCCGATGGCTTCGTTGAGTCATGTGGGCGATATTCGGCAATGTGGTTTGATGGTCGGAATCGAATTGGTGCAGGATCGCATGACGCGTGCTCCCTACCCGCCTGACATGCGTATCGGTCATCGCGTGGCCCAGGCTTGCCGGAAAGGCGGGCTCCTGATGAGACCGCTCGGCAACGTCATCGCACTGGTACCTCCCCTCTCCACCAGCCCTCGTGAGCTGACCGCGATGGTGGCAATTTTGCACAGGGCCATCGTCGATATTACCGAAGGCAGCGCCGATCCGGCGTAGAACCTCCCGTCATTGCGGCTGATTTCTGTGTGCCGGAGCGCGGCATCAGGCGTTCGCCGATGAACACCCTTCGACAGTTTTTGTGCGCACCCGCCGGCGACTGGGTGGCTGAGAATCGAGTGCTACACTTGATTTCATGCTGCTCCAAGACATTCTCTGGACAGGCTGTGCTGCATGACACGCTGCCTGAGATTGTGGGGCTGGCTTCTGGTGCTGGCTCTCCCATTGACGGGTCATGCGGAGGATGCGCAGCAATCGGATCTCCTCCTACAGCGGATTCAGTTTACCGATACGGCACGCGAGTCGGGCTCCTCGGCGATTCCGTTTTCGATTGCATCTCCGGTGCTGCACGCCTCTTTCCAAACTACCTCCTTTGCACCGCCGCCTACGTCGACGCGTTTGAAAGATCTGGTCCCAGATTCGGAACGGCCGCAAACAAAAGGTGTTGTGGCGGCGTCGACATTTTTTAAGGGGCAGCTGACGACAGAGGGCGAGGTGGCCAACAACGCGACGAACGATGCGGGGATCCCTTCCCGTATCGATCAGCGGGATGACGGGACGAAGCGTATGGTGCGGATGGCATTGACCGGCACGAACGGGCAGTTCCGATACGGCATCAACTACCGGTCGGCGGGAAAAGCGTTTTTTAATTCACCCGATCAGACGATCCGTGAAATGTGGGGTGAGTGGGGAATGGGGATTGCCAAGCTTCGAAGCTCATCCGGTCAGACTTGGAATAATGTCGACCTGGATCCGGCCCGGGCACGGATTCAACACAGCTTCAATCGCATCGGTCTGGCGGTGGCCAAGCCGGCTTGGCCCGAACTCAGTCTGACCTACACACGGAGCGCCCTCGCGAGCAGTTTCGATCCCACAGGCACCATGCCGCAGCGGAGTCAAAGCAACAGCATGGAAGCCGCCCTCAGCTATACGGGGCTGACGTGGAATGCGCGGCTCTCATCGAGCTACATTCTGACGAACGACGAGATGCGAGGGGGAGGCCGATCGACGGCCCTGGCACAAACCCTGGTGGCGACCTATCGGCCATTGAATACGTTGACCCTGGCTCCGATGCTGAGCTACCGAACGGAGACTCAAAGTTGGTCCGGGGCGACGATTCAGACGCCCATGGCGTCGGTATCGCTGCTGTACAAACAGAGTCAGCGGCTATTGGTCAGCGCGATGGGAGGGTATACGAGCACCAGTTCGAGTGATGGACTGATCGATACAAGCAGCATCGTGGGCAAGGGAATGTTTGCGTTACATCTCGACCCGATCTACGGCCATCCCACGACGATTTCTTTGGAAGCGGGCTATACCAACACGACCAATCGGGCAGTGGCTGGACTTGATTCTGAGGATCTCTCCGGGCTGGTTCGCATTCTAGTTGCGTCTCTGTAGGCGCTGCCGCGTTCTTCTGTCGCTACGCCCCGCCGGCGGAAGTATCACCAGCCTCGAGACGGTCGACGGCTGAAGGGGTGAGCACGATCCGTTCTCCGGTGGTCAACCCTTCGCGAATTGTGACCTGATTGTCGGTCACACTGTCGATCTTGATGGCACGCTCCTCAAGCCGGCCGGTCTCATCTTGTAACATCACCCATTGTTTGCCGGAGTGTTCGAGGATTGCTTGTTTGGGAATCACAATTTTCGGGCGGATCGTCTGGCCGGGGACGGTGACACGGGCGAACATCTCGGGCTTCAGGCGGCGATCTGTATTGGAGACGGAGGCACGAATTTTAATCGTGCGAGTGGCAGGATCCACCACATCCCCGATCACGCTGATCGTGGCAGGGAACTCAATGCCCGGATAGGCCTCGACCTTCATCGGTGCGACAGCACCCACCCGAATGCCAGAGAGGTCCTGCTCATACACATCTGCCACCACTTGCAGTCGATCGAGATTTGCCACCGTAAACAGCGGGGTGTCCGACGCAGGCCCGACGATCTGTCCCGGTGTCACGTTGCGTTCGACGACGGTTCCCGTCAACGGACTTCGGAGTTCAAACCGCGAGGTAATTTGCTGCTGCGCAAGCGGCTTGCTGAGTTCGGCCGCCGGCACACGCAGGGACAGTAACTGTCCTTTCGCCTGTTTGAATTCAGCCCGTTCGCGGTTCAGATCGTTTTCCGCATGTTCCAGGTCCTTCAGAGACATGGCTTGGGCATCATACAGGTCCTTCGTCAATTCGTAGTTGCGTTCAGCCAGCCCCAACTCAGAAATTTCTTCGACGTAGGCCGCGTAGGCCTTGGCGATATCGGCCGCATCGATGACCATCAACACATCGCCGGCTTTGACGGCTTGGCCGAGCTTGACCCGGACATCCAGCACCGGCCCCTGGAGGGGAGAGGAAATTCTCGAAAAGCCATCCTAGGCATAGGTCACTCGGGCCGAGAGGGTCAGGGCCGGAAGTGAGGGCGATGCATCGATGCGCATCGTCGGAATCTCCGGCTGATGGCCGGCGGCGACGGGAGGCGTCGCAGGTGGGGTCGAGGGAGCCGGCGGATCGGCCCGAGTACAGGCCGCGCATGCCAGACCGAGCAGCAGAGCGGACACATAACAGAGACGTGATTTCATGGCACTCCGTTGATTGCTAATTCCCTATCGGTTGTTCTGCTGTGGAAGCGAAGTGTGTCATCTAGGTGGAGGGCGGGATGCCGTCGGGTCGAACAACGGCGAAGGTTAGGATCCGAACGGCCAGTGAGAAGAGACGCAAAGAAACCAACATGTTCCGGGTGACGACCCCACTCGTCCCAGCCTACATTCCACTGGTGTCATTAAAACATCGACATCTTTGGCCTGTCAATTGTGAGGGGGCAGTGGATAGGCGACGACAGCCTCCCCGTGGGGCCGGCTGCCACGGACTCAGCAGAGTTCGATCCGCTGGCCCCGTGCGGCGCTCAACCGGTCGGCGGCGCGACCTTCTTTAAGGAAGACTTCCAGGTAGCCGTTGCTGTTGATCAGGGCCTGCGGCGTCTCAGGCGACCCCTCCGCATAACTGCGCACCATCCCGTCGATGGTGACACCGCCGATGCGAATGTATGGCTCGGAGCGTTTGCTCATCCCCCGCACCTCCTTGAGGTGGTAGGCCGTGAGATCGGAAATGAGATTGCCGAAACGATCAATATATAGAATGTGTCCTGCCAAGACGTGTTTGTCCCAGGCCGGTTCCGCAATCGGGAGGCGTTCGTAATTCGGCACCAGCCGGCCGAACGAGCCGATTGGCTGGCCCTTGGTCAACCAGGCGGCGGCCGGCGCGAAGAGATCTCGCCCATCGAACGTCGCGCCCTCGGAGTCCAGTCGATACTGCCGGTTCTCAAGATGGCGCACTTCAACGCCGTGTTCTTCCTGGTAGATATGGGTGAACAGACCGTTGTCCGGCCCGATAAACACATAACGAGAAGACGAGACGAGCAGCGGCGATCTGCTTCCACCCACGCCCGGGTCTACCACGGCCACATGGATCGTGCCGTCCGGGAAATAGCGATAACAAGATTTGAGGAGGTACGCGGCATCGGCCACATCATGGGGCGTGACGTGATGCGAGAGATCCACAATCCTGGCCTGTGGATTGATGTTGAGGATCACCCCCTTCATGCTGGCGACGAAATAATCGCGCTCGCCGAAATCCGTCAGCAGGGTGATGAGCGGGATCGTTACCGGCATGGCAAGACCACATCCTGGATGCAGGAAGTTGGTTTAGGCCAAGACGGGCGTCGGGAAGCGGTGGCCTTCGGCATCGGCGCCTACAATTCTTCGAAGCGAATTTCCATCACTTCGTATTCCACGACCTTTGCGGGGGTCGTCACTTCCACCAGATCCCCTACACGCTTGCCGATGAGGGCCCGCCCGACCGGCGATTGGACGGAGATACGGGAATACT
>JACOEF010000934.1 GCA_024998705.1 Nitrospira sp. | reverse complement strand
GCATCGGGATCCCTGAAGCGGACCGACCGCGAGTGTTTGAGCGATTCTACCGGGTGGATAAAGCCCGCTCGCGCGAACTGGGCGGCACGGGACTCGGCCTCGCCATCGTGAAACATATCGTGGAAGCTCACAGCGGGCAGGTCTGGTTGGAAGGCAATAGGCCCAGGGGCAGCAGGTTCGTGGTCCACCTCCCCCTCCTTGCGCAGGAATCAACTACTGGAGTTTCGACAGCAACAGGTAGCAGATAGTCGAGAGTAACGCCGCGCCCGGCAAGGTAAAAAGCCAGGCCGACAGAATCCGCCTGGTCACGCCCCACCGCACGGCCGAGAGCCGCTTGACCGCCCCGACACCCATGACGGTGGAGGTGATGGTGTGGGTCGTGCTGACCGGAAGGCCGATATGAGCCGTGGCCAGCAGCACCATCGCTGCTCCGGTTTCAGCGGCGAATCCATGGACCGGCTCCAACTTCACGATCCGCATGCCCAGGGTTCGTACGATCCGCCACCCGCCCACCGCCGTCCCAAGCCCCATCGCCAGGGCGCACGAACCGATGACCCAGGTCGGCACCTCAGCCGTAGGAATCACTCCAGCCGAGACCAGCGCGAGCGTGATGATGCCCATGGCTTTCTGCGCGTCGTTCGCCCCATGACTGAATGCCATAAAGCTGGCGGAAACCAACTGCATACGTGAGAACAGTCGCAAGGCCAATGCGCGCGGCACCCGAAAAAACATCCAACTCAGGGCGACCATCAATACCAGCCCGATGGCAAACCCGAAAAACGGCGACAGCACCATTGCTTCAAGCACCGAGCGCAGGCCTGAGAACTTGACGGCTTCCACGCCTCCGTGGGTAAGCGCGGCACCGACCAACCCCCCGATGAGCGCATGCGACGAGCTGGTCGGAAGCCCCAGCAGCAGGGTCATAAAGTTCCAGATGATCGCCCCGGCCAAGGCCGAGGCCACGACGGCCTGAGTCACCGACTGTGGATCGACAATCCCAGTCCCCACCATTTTGGCCACAGCGGTCGACATGAAGGCGCCGGCCACATTGAGTACGCCGGCCACCAGTACCGCCGTGGACGGACTCACCACACGAGTGGAGACCACGGTCGCAATGGCATTCGCGCTGTCGTGCCACCCGTTGGAAAAATCAAACAGCAGCGCCAAGACCACGACCACCAACAACAGCCCGCTCAGTTCAACCATGAATGCCGCTTCCTACCCTTGAAGATAATGTGGATTGGTGTCGCAGAAGACACGGGAGGCGCTCACGTATGCTTGAGGGCGATGCGCTCAAGAATGTTGGCGACATCTTCGCAGCGATCCGTCCCTGCTTCGAAGTTTTCGTAAATCTCTTTCCATTTGATCACGGCGATCGGGTCGGTTTCTTTCTCGAACAACAGGGAAATCGCATCGCGAGAAATGCGGTCGGCTTCATTCTCCAGACTATTGACCCGAACGCTGCATTCCGTGACCGCCTGGTGCGACTTGCCCAACAAATCTACCGTCGCTCCGACTTCCACTGCCGCCTGATACAGCACATTCGCCAGCCGGATCGCCGACTCCGTGGGGTTCGTCACCTTGTAAAGAACAAATCGATCAGCGATGGCCTCGACCACATCCAAAATATCGTCGAGCGCACTCGCCAGATCATGAATGTCCTCTCGATCGATGGGCGTAATAAATGTCTGATTGAGCTTCCTGGCAATCTCATGGGTAATACCGTCCCCGACATGCTCAACGTCCTTGATGCGCTTGGCCTTCTCGACAGGATTGCGGAAATCCTCTGTCATGTCTTTCAGCAGACGGCTCCCCTCGATCATGTTGTGCGCCGCATTCTTGAACAAATCGAAAAACGCTTCTTCCCGAGGAATGAGACCAAACATAACGTCCTTTCTAACTGCGAGGGGTTACCACCGCACCACTGCCGTGGCCCAGGTTAAGCCCCCGCCGAATGCGCCCAACAACACCAGATCCCCTGTCCCGAGTCGCTGCGCCCGCACCGCGTGGTCGAGCGCGATCGGCAGGGAG
>JACOEF010000933.1 GCA_024998705.1 Nitrospira sp. | reverse complement strand
GATTGTGCGCGCAGAGGGCGGCGCAGGCATTCATGAGAATGAGGGGCTTGAAGACCTCGCGCGGGTGAACGATCGACAAGGTGAGCGAACCAACCGAAACGATATTGAGGCCGATAATACGGTGTTTGGCATCGAGCCCGCAGATCACGAATTGTTCGCGGTCGATGTCCTTGAAGCAGGGAGCAAGGAGCGCGGCGGCCGTCACGGAAGTCGAGATAGGCAGCGATGGCGCTGCAGCACGATTTTCGCGGACCAGGGATACCCGGAAGCGCGGCAAGCTGTAGATATTCGCAGGGGGCGATTGATTGGGCTGACCGTTACCGTTGATGGTGCAGGTTTTCATGTTGTCCTCCTTTTTCGAAGTTGACGTTTGCTCTCTCGAAGAACCCGGAGAGCAAACGGGAACCCGAAGGGAAAAAGGAGGATGGAGCGGGGGGCCGGTGGGTGTGCCGGAGGAACCGCATTGCACAGGGTCAACCGTGACAGGGAGGTTTTAAGAAACCTCTGACGGCGGCGGGCCCTGGCACGGCCTGTGCGGGACCGCAGGCTGAAAAGGCCGCCGGCCCACGCGCGCGAAAACGTGCATCCGGCCAGTTGTCATAGGCTGGTCATCTGCGCAGTATGCTGGTCCGCACGTTCGTCCGGGGGAGGCCACGAAGGTGGACTGCGATGGGTCGGAAGAGCGGAAAAGGCGTTTTAGGGTTAGTGGCGTGAAAATGGCTCACGCATTTGGCCAAAAAGCGAGAGCACGGGGCGGCTGACGGTGGATCGTGAGCTGGCAGGGCAGGTTACTTTGCGCGTTGATGCGGTTGATGTGGCAGTGGTGACCAATGGGTGTAAAGAGCCTCGTCGAGTTTCTCGCCGGTCAGGGCCTCCAGAAGGTCTGTATCTGACCAGAATGCTATGACCATGCCGTTATTAGGCCCATAAGCGTGGGCCCGGCGCGAGTAAGCTATGAAGGCCGTTTCATCCTTTGGCGAGGTTTCGATTGATTGCCAGACGCAATTTGTTTGGTTTTGTTTAACTCGCATGGGCCAGTGTTATCAGTGTGAGTAAGGCCTCGCAATATTTTATTTTTCGTACGGATTTTTGTGACGGCAGGAAAAAGGCGGCTCCACGAGCGGCCAGCCTTTGGGCATTTTCAAGAACATGTTTGGCTGTAAGCGATGGATAAAATCAGCAGCCCGCTGCGCGTGGGCAGCGGCGCGGAAGATGGCGCGCTTGGGGCAAGGGACTCAGCTGCTTACTGGAAACATGCGCCCACTGGCTCGTCAGAATTGGGATTTTCTGAATCGTGATTATCCCAATGTGGAGCATGTAAATCTAAAAGCGACAACTTCTATCAAAATTAAGGGTGGATCGATTTTACGTCCTGGTCGCAATGGCTACGGCGGTCATGTTTTCAATCTCGGTCTTGATCTTGGCATAAATATCCAGTTCTTGATTTTCGCTCTCTAGAGAAATGATCAAGGCGTAGCGTGCCTTTTGATTGGTACGGTTAAGGTGCTTTCTAACTTTCCACCAGCCCCCTTCTGGCATGACAGCAATATGACCTTGGTCGGCAAGCTCGGCTGCCGTGCCTTCCCATATGTCTGATGAGACAGAGCCTTTATTGCGGGTGTTCACGCTAAGGACCCAATTATTTCTCGTATCGGCAGCCGTGAAGGTTTGGCCAGGTGTTCTTTCCTTCTTGTTGACACGCTGTCTGAAAGTTTCTGGCGTCTCCAGAGGACGCTGTAAATCGAATTTCAGCTGGTGCGAAGCGTAGCTGTACTGTTGAACCGGAATCCGCCGTGATGGGCTTGGCTCAATAAAATAGGACAGGGTCACGCGCAGCTTGATTCTCGTCGTGCCATACTCACGGAGGTATTCTTCTGGCCAAGGCAACTTGTGCAGATTCATTTCAAAATAACCTGCCGATTGCTGGTCTTCCCCTCGGACGAAGGGCTGGATGGTGTGCTGGGATATCAGGCACGCTCTGTTCGATGCACTGAATTGAGCAACTTCCAGATCTGGAATCCCATAGCCGAAAGTACGCAGGAGCGTTTCTTTCTGCGTGACGTTCATGCGATGAAGTATCTGCCCCTGAAACATGGGGCTGCCCCAGCTTGCGCTATGGACGATCAACCCACGAACTGTTTCCGGCCAAAATTCTGGGTATTCGCTATGCAGGATTGCTGCCATTCGAGCACCCGCCGCCGTCGCCGCGCTGGTATCCAAGAAATATTCGAAGGGAGTATTGTGGCCGGTGGTCAAGAGGGACAAATCTGGATCGTTGGTGATCATCGTGCCGTCATGGGCATAGTTTCCGGCTTCAAAAACAACATCGGGTTTGATCGGCCAGTCCTTTTCCGTCCACATAACGGAGGTGCGGCTCTTGGGCGATATCGTACCTGGCTCTGCCAAAAGTTGCCAACCATCCAGCGCCCTGTTTTCCGTGAATACTTTATGCGTGACGCCACCGACGGTTAGAGCGTTCCATGACTGTGCAGGGTTCTCTACCGGTTCAACAAGATTGCGACCAGGATATTCAATAGGATCAATGGTGTCCCTGATATTGCCCGCTGACACAACAAAAAGCTGCTTTTTAGTGTCGTCTATATTGAGTTCGTCATCCAGTCCAACGCTGATTTTATCAAGGGCGGCAGACCATGCCGTCGGGCGGCCATTGGTATTCTTGCCTTCTGATGTTACAGCGAGGCAGAAGACCCTTTTGCGCTGAGGAGCGTTGGTGGCGGCGCGGGCAACGGATTCCTGCGTTATCCAGCCATAATGTTCTTCTTGATTTTGCCCTGTCGGGGGCAGAATTTTTACTGACTCAAGGCGATGCTTGAGCTGGACAGGATTGACATTCCCCAGATGCTGTGCAAGGTCTCCGAAAAGAGAAACACCCGCAACTTGCGTTCCGTGTCCACGATGGTCGTCTTTCCCCCATGTCGGATCGTAGGTATCCTTATCCGCGTCCAGCAGCGACGCCACCAATAGAGGGTGTGCGTTGTGGACGCCGGTGTCGAGAATGCAAACAGCAGGCGCGTTGGGAGCTGCGGCTTGCAAACGCGCAAGCAAGTCTCTTGTCCAATCCGCTTGTTCGAAGGGCGGCAGGTCGACAAAGAAGCCGGGCGCATCTTCTCTGAAGGAAAATCCCACCAACGGAGATAATGCAACTTGCACCATAGCCAGCGCATCTTGAGATGCAGTGATCAGGCATATTTCGCATTCCTGAAACGTCAGCTTGTGCCTTGATACCCTTATATTGTACTTGTCCGCATTGGCCAGAAGCCGCGCATGCGTACTTTTTCTAACCCAAACTTCCCATGTGTGAGGCTGGGCGGTGTTCGCAGGAAGGGGGGTCTCTTCCATCCAGAAAGAATGAAGGTCAGCCAGCTTGATGGCTTCGATAGAGTCGATGGCGATGGTTGCGCCCTTTGTGCCAGCGGGGTCTTTATCAATATTTCCGTACTTCTCGATCTTGCCTTTAAAAAACTCGAAGCGTTTTTCAGGAACGAAGATGGTGGCGCTGGTCTGGCCATTTTCAACTCTGACGTTGAGAATTTCGATGGGGTTCTTGCCTTGTCGATTCTCTAAGGCTTCTACCTCTAAATCGAGATGATCCGCGCCCCTGATTTCCAAGCTGACGCCAGGAACAACTTCCGCTGTTTCGTCTCGGACGCGAATGGTCTCAACCAGCTGGATATGCTGCTGGATCGCCGATTCTACTTCGCCCTGAAGTTTATTTGCATGGAGAAAGCGTTGCTGGCGTGCAGTCAATGGCGGTCTGGCACCAGCTTCGGGGTCAAACCCTGTTACGGGGATAAACGGAACCCCTTCTATCGTGGATGGAAGTAGAAGATGCTTTAAGTTTTTACGAGGCGGCATTGCTATAGCGCTTACTTAAGATTTGGGACTGCGCTATTGTACTTTTTTTCCGCAATTGCATCTAGTAGTAATTGCTTAGAGATGTTGGGCTTATCCTGCAAAACAGACTGCTTTGCAGCCTCTACGCATGCGCGGGTGATTTCCGCATGGCTAAGCCCCTCGGATGCAGCCTCGATATCTTTCCAGTCAAATTTCTCAAGG
>JACOEF010000419.1 GCA_024998705.1 Nitrospira sp. | reverse complement strand
GGATGATTCGTCGGCCGCGTTCCTCTGGAGCCGCGTCCTGCTGGATCTTCGTCGGGGTGATGAGGTCGCGGCCAAGGCGGACTTGTTGGCGGCCATGGATTGCAATCCGCATGTAGCAGGCTTCTTTGCCGGCAAGCGGAAACCGCCGGCTACGTTGCCGGAAAGTTATTCTCCGGGAGACCGAAACGAAGCGGTCCTATATATTGCGAGTTTTGCCGAAGCCTGGCTGGCGTCATCGGACGCGATGGACTGGCTGATCGGTCAATTGACGAACTGAGTCAAACAACTGATGCCGAGCCAGCAGTCGGAGGCCTCGTTCGCTGCACACCTTCCTTGCTTCGCATGCTCAGACCTGGTACAGTGCAGGTGTTCGCGTAAGACCTTCTGTAGCCGGGGGCAGCCGCCCTCGAACCTCCGAGGTCTTACGCGATTGTTGTTTGTGCCCGCAGATGTGTCGTCTCCGCTGAGCCTACCGCCGAAGGTTGTTCCTCCGTCGTTCGCACTGCCAGCTCGTCACCACCGTGGGAATCTTTCTTTACCCGTTCTAGAGGTGTCTCGTTGTTTCACGAATTCTGTTCCGTTCCCCGGGCATTCCTCCGCCATGCGGCAGGCAGCCTGTCTCACATTGTCATCGTCACCATGAGCGCAGGCATTGCGCTCCTCTTGCCGGCCGGCGCCGACCGGTTCCTGTCGTTCTGGTCGCGGATCGAGCATGACACATTTTCACTGATGGCCGTCGAGATGATCGTCGCCGTGCTGTTGATGATTGGCTTTCACTATATCCATCGTAGTCTGCGGGATCGTGCGCTCGCCGACGTTGCGCTCGGCGCCGGCCTGGTCTCCTTCTTTCCCCGGCGCGGCCAGGAAGCGCGTGAGCGTATTCAAGCCTTGAAAGATGAGCAGGGCACCGGTCGTTCGGTCATGGTGATCGGATCCAGCGGAGCCGGGACCCTGGTGGATCAGGTCGGCGCTTTATCGTCGGTGCTGGATAAGTGCCTGGAGGCGAAGATCCTCCTGGTGAACCCGTTCAATCAGGATGCGCGGGCGCGGATGCAGGCCTTGGCCCATCCCGCCTGCACGTACACGACCTTTCGTGAGGAGGTCCGGCAGAGTATCGCGTTGCTCAAGCGTCTGAAGGCGATCGGGAAGGTCGTGAAGCTGAAGCTCTATGCCGATGCTCCGCTGGTCAAGCTGGTGATTCTCGGTGACTATCTCTGGTTGCAGCATTACCATGCCGATCTGGATATTCAGAATATGCCGGAGTATGTCCTGCAGCGAAACCGTAAGGAGCACGGGTTGTATACCTTATACGCCCACTACTTCATGCAGCGATGGGAGAGCCCCGAGCTGCCTGAATACGATCTGGATACCGACGAGCTGGTGTATCGCACCCGAGCCGGTCAGGAGATCAGGCGGGAACCGGTTGAGATCGGGGCGGCTCCAATGGCCGCACATGCTGCAGAATCTTCTCAGCTCGACGCGAAGGAAGCATTTCAATTGCTGCACGCGCCGGGTCCGTACCTGCCGGCTCCCGGGTACGAGATCGAGTAGGTCGTCACCCAGTACCGCCTGTCCGATCGTATCGGTAGGCTCTACCGTGAACTAGCTGTCGCTGTCGTAGTACTATGGCGGTTGTGCTTGTGCAGCTGCGTGAGAGGGAGGGAGTGAAGGCGATGGGCAATGGAATGGAACGGAGCGCAGCCGCGCCGATGACGGTGTTCTTTTCGTACGGATTTCGTCCGTTTTTTCTGGGGGCCGCGCTGTTTGCCGGTGTGGCTGTTCCCGTCTGGATTCTGATCCTGACCGGGGCCGGGAACTCGGTCCTCCTCGCTTCCGCTCGCGACTGGCATGTGCATGAGATGCTCTTCGGGTTTCTCCCTGCCGTGATTGCCGGCTTCCTGCTCACGGCGGTGCCCAATTGGACGGATCGCCCGGCCATCCAGGGCCGTGAGCTGATGGGGCTCTTCATCCTCTGGCTGGCGGGCCGTGTGGCCATGGTGATTCCTCTCGGGACGCCACTGGTGTCTTCCGTTGTGGATGGGGCCTTTCTCGTCGCGCTGGCGGGTCTGCTGTGGCGGGAGCTTGCGGCGGGACACAGTTGGGGGCATGCCCCGGTGGGAGTGGCCATCAGTCTGTATGCCGCGGCGAATATCACCTTTCACGGCCTTACATTAACTGGCGCGGAGACCGACCTTGCGCTACGCCTGGCCCTCGCGCTCGACCTGTTCCTGTTGACCTTCATCGGTGGGCGGCTTATCCCAAACTTTACGCGCGAGTTTTTGGCGGGGCAGGGGAATCGAGAACGCCCTGCCTCCTTTTCACGTTTCGACGGACTCTCGATCGCGCTGGTGCTCGTGGCGGCGCTGGCCTGGACGGTGCAGCCGCAGGCGGTGACAACAGGCTGGATTTTCATCCTTGCCGGGGCCGTGAATCTGGCTCGTCTCATGCGCTGGTACGGTTGGCTCACCTGGCGTGAACCGCTCGTGCTAAGCCTGCATATAGGCTACGGCTGGCTCGTCTTGTCCATGCTGGTGCTCGGTGGTGCGCTATTAGGCACTGGGCTCGTCAAGGAAGATGCCGTGCACGCGCTGACTACCGGTGCGGTCGGTGTGATGACCCTGGCGGTGATGACTCGCGCCAGCCTCGGCCATACGGGGCGAGCTCGGCATGCCGGTCCCGCGACGATGGGTATCTATCTCCTGGTGATACTCGGCGCGATGCTGCGGGTCTTTGGGCCCGGCACCGGTCTTCCGACGAATCTGGTGCTCGGCTCTGCCGGGGCTGCGTGGAGCGGTGCCTATCTGCTGTTTGCCCTGGTCTATGGACCGTTCCTCCTTCGCCCCAGCCTTGACGAGTGAAGGCACAACGGGAGGAGGGGCGAGGGCCTGGCAAGAGATGAGGTTTTAAGGTGGGCGAACCGGAGGAGGTTATCCGAAGATCGGAAGGACCGCTGGTTACAGCTCTTCGCCGTATTTCAAGAAATGCTGCTCCTTGGCGCCGTCGATCCAGTTGTCGTGGCGAATCCGATCGGGGAAGGTGTTGAGTTCCGACGCCATATGTTCGACGTCTTGTTCTTTCCACTCGGCGATTTGCCGGAAGGTGAACATGCCCATCCGGTTGAGGACGCGCTCCATCACCGGGCCGATTCCGTGAATCTGTTTGAGGTCGTCCTTCTGGGAGAGATGGCTTTTGCCCGCGATGCGCGTGGATGCGGGTGTGTCGGGTGACCTCGACTCAGTGCCTCCGGTCGACTTCGCTTGCGCGCTGAACCGCTGGGCCACGCGATACTCAACGAGTCGCTTGCGGAGTGCGCCGATTTCTTCCTCCCGCTCGCTCACATCCATCACGCGACGCTCCTCGGCCTCGCGGAGCGCGATATCTTTTTTCTCCACCTCGCTGCGGAACAGGTCCAATTCATCGACCGTCGCCCGCAGTCTCTGAATCTCTGCGTCCCGTTCCTGCAGGGTTTCCTCGAACCGGGTGAGATCTTCCTGGCTCTGTGTTCGCAGGTTGGCGAGATCCAGTTCGATTGCGTTGAAGCGTGCTTGCGTCTGTGCCAGTTCCTGCTCTTTGGCCTGTAGCGTGGCCGCTGAGCGGGTGCGGTCTTGTTCCTGTTCGCGTTCCAGGCGGCGGCTTTTTTCCAGGAACGGTTCCAACTCTTGGGTGTGCGCGCGCAGCCGGGCGATCTCGGCATCTTTCGGCGCCAGCTGCTCGACCCAGGTCTTCAAGGTCGCAATCTCCTGATCGCGAGCAATCAACACATATTCGGCATTCTCCATCTGTGCCTGCATCTCGGCGAATCCCGTCGATTGCGCCTTGATCTTTACCTCGGCTTCTTCGACTTCGCGTCGCAGAGTGTCCCGTTCACGTTCGGCGGCATGCAGACGTACCCCCTTTTCGCGGACCTCCGTCTGTAGCGTGGTGAGCTGTTCGACTTTTGTGGCGAGATCGGCGGTCAGGTCTTTGAGCGCTGCTTCCGAGGTCATCATCTTGCCTTCCAGCATCTGGACGGCAGATGTGCGCACCTTCAACTCATGGTTGAGAGTGTCCAGTTCGTGCTCTCGCCCGCGGAGCCGGGTGGCGATTTCAGACAATTGCTGCCGTTTTTCAGAGGTGGCGAAACTGCGGAGCAGCCACCCCATCATCACCCCGATGGTTGCCGCCACCAGTAAGCACCCGATCATTTGTAGAATCATGGCTCCCATAGGTTCACCGTTCCTCTTTCACACGAAATTCGATGCGCCGGTTTTTCTTGGATGCGGCGCGCGTCCGGTCCTGGCTCAGGGGACGTGTCGATCCATACCCCACGGCGGTCAACCGATTCGGCACCTGATGTTCGAGCAGGTATTGCCGGACGGATTCCGCTCTGGTGCGACTCAGTTGCAAGTTGTAGTCGGGATCGCCATACGAGTCGGTGTGCCCGCCGATTTCGATGACCGCGTCGGGCGCCCGTTTGAGCGTCGGCACCAGCTTGTCGATCACGGCGCGCCCTTTGTGGGTGAGGACCGCGCTGTTACTTTCGAAGGCGATATGTTCGCCCCGCAGGACCTCGTCCAGTCCGGCTTGCACTTGCGCACGGGAGGCATGCGGCGCGCCGGGCAGCTGGGTGGCGGGAATTAGGTTGGCCTGACTCGCGGAGCCGGCCGAGGCCACGGTCAGCTGATCCTGCACGTGTACGGAGGTTCCCAGTAATGAAGCCATGTCGTGGAGCAGTTTGGTTTTAGCGTCGGTGCTTGCGACCGCCCCTTTTACCGTGGCTGTCTGACCTGAGAGTGAGATGGTGGCTTGATGGTGCTGGAGTGTGGCCACCTGGGTGAGGAGCGCGGGGAGGGTGGCTTCCCATCCGGCGGCCTGGCCGTGTTCGATGATCTCGAGGTTGTAGGTGACACGGAGCCTGAGGTTTTTTGAGAGATCGTGTGCGCGCGCGACGACGGCGACTTTGGCCTCCTCGCTGGCGACCGCGCCGGACAGGGTCAGTTGGCCGTTTTCAATGTGGGCATTGAACGCAGGGTGACCGGTGGCCGACGACGTCACCGGCAGGTGTCGAGGGATACAGAGGAACGCCAGTAATGTGAGGGCGAAGAGTCCTACGCTGAAAATAATTCCGCGCGACATGCGCAAGCCCTTATCGTCTCAGGCACGAGGCCCCGCTGCGGCATCGAGTCGCCGGTGGGCTGGTGTCGTTTCAAGACTTCGAGTGTTACTTGATTGCCGTGATGCGTCACCTCACGTTGACGTATCGTTATCTGCGGAAGGGTATCACATCGCCTAAACTCATGCTAGCCTGGATTCTGCGTAAGAGGGGCGGCTGTTGCCGGCTGAAGTCGTCTTGTGCGGCAGCCCTGTTCGGCCTCCACATCAGGTGTCGTCGGCTTGCAGTGGCCGTGAGCCATCTGGTATTGTCACGGCGCTTTTCGTCTAGCTGATGGTTTCCCACCCACACGATATCAATAGTTGAAGGAGTTCATCATGGCCCGCATTGCGCGGGCACTGATCAGTGTTTCTGATAAGACCGGAGTCGTTGAGATGGCGAAGGGGCTGGCGGCCCTGGGTGCGGAAGTGTTGTCGACCGGCGGCACTGCGAAGGCGTTACGCGAGGCGGGTGTACCGGTCACCGACGTGGCCGCCTATACGGGGTCCCCGGAGATCCTGGACGGGCGCGTGAAAACGTTGCATCCGAAAATTCATGGCGGACTCCTCGGCCGCCGTCGGGTTCCCGATCATGTGGCGCAGATGCAACAACATGGCATCGGTAACATCGATGTCGTGGTGGTCAATCTCTACCCCTTTGAATCGACGATCGCAAAGCCCAATTGTCCGTTCGAGGAGGCCATTGAAAACATCGATATCGGCGGTCCGTCGATGTTGCGATCCGCCGCGAAGAACCATGAAGACGTGCTGGTCTTGGTCGATCCCGCTGATTACGGCCGGGTGCTGGAAGCGCTGAAAGCCGGTTCCGTCACGCCGGCATTGCGGCGCGAGTTGGCGATGAAGGTGTTTCAGCATACGGCCCGGTACGACAGTCTGATCGCCGGATATCTTGAAAAGCAGGTGCAGGGGAGCGAGGTAAAATTTCCCGCCATCCTCTCGCTGCAGTTTCAACGGGTGGAGACGCTGCGGTACGGAGAAAATCCACATCAGCAGGGGGCGTTCTATCGTGAAATGAACGCCAAGGAGCCGGCCGTGTCGCGCGGGAAAATTCTGCACGGCAAGGCCATGTCCTACAATAACTTCCTCGACTCCAATTCGGCGCTCGAGCTGGTGAAAGAGTTCGATCAGACCGCTGTGGCGATCATCAAGCACAATACCCCCTGCGGCTGTGCGCTCGGCGCGACGCCGGTGGAAGCGTATGTGAAGGCGCGCGCGACTGACCCTGTGTCGGCATTCGGCGGGGTGATTGCGTTCAACCGGCCGGTGGACCTGGTTGCGGCAAAGGAAATCACCTCGACCTTCGTCGAGGTCGTTATCGCGCCGGGCTTCGCCGAGGATGCCCTGGCTGAACTCAAGCGCAAGAAGGACATCCGTCTTCTGGACGTGGGACCGCTGAGCAAGGCGACTGCGGAAGGATACGATCTCAAGAAGCTGGTCGGTGGGTTGATCGTGCAGGATCGCGATTTGGGCGTGATCAAGGACATCAAGGCGTTGGCGGTTCCGACCTCGCGCAAGCCGACCGAACAGGAATATGCCGCCTGCGCGTTTGCCTGGGTGGTCTGCAAACATGTGAAGTCCAATGCCATCATTTATGGGCGGCCGGGCGAAATCGTGGGCATCGGAGCCGGACAAATGAGTCGGGTGGACTCGGTGAAGCTGGCCGTCATGAAAGCCCAGTCGCCGGTGAAGGGCTGCGTGATGGCGTCCGATGCATTTTTCCCGTTCCGTGACGGCATCGATGCGGCTGCGGAAGCCGGTATTACCTGTGTGATTCAGCCGGGAGGCTCGATCCGCGACCCCGAGGTGACGAAGGCCATGGATGAACATGGGATGGCGATGATACTCACGGGCATGCGCCACTTCCGCCACTGAGGGACGTTGAAACGGGCCTCCGACTTCGTTCTCGGCTCGAAAAAATCCTCAACGTAGCCATGAGGCTACGCCTCCGGTTTTTTCTCGCCTGCGGCCTCGTCGGCAGACCCGTTTGAACGCCCTCAGGGATCTGCGTTGTGCTCGCTCGTCTGGACGAGCAGCAAGGTATCGAGCCTGTCAGATACGAAACGCTGTGCTCTTTTTATGCAAAGTAAAGGTTGAGCTGTGAAGATTCTTGTTGTCGGTGGTGGTGGGCGCGAACATGCCATGGTGTGGAAGATCGCCCAAAGTCCGCGCAAGCCGCAGATATTTTGCGCACCGGGGAATGCGGGGATCGAAGGCCTTGCCACCTGTGTGCCGATCAAGGCGGATGATCTTGAGGGGCTCAAGGCGTTAGCGCTCAAAGAGCAGATCGATCTCACCGTGGTGGGCCCTGAGGCGCCGTTGGCCTTGGGTATTGCGGATGAGTTTCGCAAAGCGCGACTGAAGATATTCGGTCCGACCAAAGCCGCCGCTCGATTGGAATCCAGCAAGAGTTTTTCCAAAGACATCATGGCCGCTAATCGGATTCCGACCGCAGCCGCGCGCAGTTTCGAGCGGATGGACGAGGCGCTGGCCTATCTGGATGAGCAGCCGGTTCCGATTGTCGTCAAGGCCGACGGACTCGCGCAGGGCAAAGGCGTGGTGGTGGCTACGACGCGCGAGGAGGCCAAGCAGGCGGTCCGCGATGCGATGGAGAAATCCGTGTTCGGTCAAGCCGGACATCGTGTGTTGATCGAAGAATTCCTCGACGGGGAAGAGTTGACGCTCATGGCGTTCACCGATGGGAAGACCGTGGTGCCCATGCTGCCGGCTCAGGACCACAAGCGTGTGGGAGATGGCGACACCGGACCGAATACCGGCGGGATGGGCGCCTACGCTCCGGCGCCGATTGCCACGGCCGCGCTTCGCGAACAGGTGCTGCGTCAGGTGCTGCAGCCGACCGTCGATGCGCTGGCTCGTTTGGGTTGCCCCTTTCAAGGTGTGCTCTACGCGGGCCTCATGGTCGTCAAGGGTATCCCCTACGTACTGGAGTTCAATGCGCGTATGGGAGATCCTGAAACCGAAGTCGTGCTGCCGCTCTTGAAAACCGATCTGGTCGAGGTGATGGAGGCGGTGGTCGAGCACCGTCTGGATGGACTGACCGTGGAGTGGCATCCGGATACGGCCGTCTGCGTGGTGATGACGTCGCCGGATTATCCCGGTTCCTATCCGACTGGCCTTCCCATTCAGGGGCTGCCTGTGTCATCCGGCGAGTCACGTGTCGCGGTGTTCCACGCCGGCACGAAGCGGGATTCGGATCGTGTGGTGACTGCGGGGGGACGAGTCCTGGCGGTCACCGCCTGGGGGCCGTCGTTGCTCGATGCGCGGGCGCAAGTCTATCAAGCGGTGCCGTCGATCCTGTTTGAAGGACGCCATTATCGAACCGATATCGCGCATCGCGCCTTGCCGCACAACAGCTGATCCGAGTAGTCCTCGGCCATTATCCCATGGCTCTGGTCCTTCCCTTTACAGATACAACCTGCGATCGCGTTCTCCCTGATGTCCGACGGGTGTTGGATGCGCATGGCGAGGTCGCGCTGCCTACCGAGACCTACTACGGCCTAGCGGTTCGTCCGACGGATGATGTGGCGCTCCGCCACCTGATCGAGTTGAAGGGGCGACCCTCCGATAAGCCGATTCTGGTGCTCATCGGCAGTCGAGACCAGTTGCCTCAGTTGGTGCAGTCGATTCCACCCGCCGCCGCCCTTCTTATGGATCTGTTCTGGCCCGGCCCGCTTACCATCGTGTTTCCTGCGGCGCCTGATCTGTCGGCGCTGTTGACGGCGGGAACGGGAACGATCGGAGTGCGGTATGTTCCCTTGCCTCAGCTCCGGCATTTGCTGCAGCACACCGGCCCCCTGACCGGAACCAGCGCCAATCGTGCTTCAGAACCCCCGCTTGACCACGCAGCGGCGGTGCAGGGCGCGTTGGGGGAGGGGCTGGAGCTCATTTTGGATGGAGGGCCCACGCCGGGAGGTCTCCCCTCTACCATGGTCGATGCGCGCGACCGTCCGCACCTGGTTCGAGCCGGGGTTCTGGCGACGGACGTGATCCGTACGGCACTTGCGCGCCAAGGTTACGAACTTTCATCATGATTTGATGCTCGGTAGTCGGTATAATTCACCCTCATGGGAGGACCACTTATGCTCATGCATTCACGTCGCGCGGTGATGGGACTGTCTCTATTCGGGGTCGGTGCAATGCTTCTGCTGTCAGGATGTGATTTCTGGCCGCCGGCTCTCCAGGCGCAGATCGAGCAGTTGCACTCGGAAGCCCAACAGGCGGCAGCAGATAAGGCGCTGCTTCAGAATCAGCTGAACGCCGCGAACAAAGCGAAAGAGGAATTGCAGATTCGGGTGGAAGATTTGACACGGGTGAATAAGGAAAAATCCGCGATGATCGCGAACCTGGAGCACACGATCGCCGCCGCACGAGAACGCGCCGCGAAAACCACGAAAAGCAGTGTCATCAAGTCGACAGGAAAAACAGCGGTTAAGAAGTCCGTGAAACCGACGCAGAAGCCCGCCACGAAGTCTTCGGTCAGGTCGCTCAGTATTAAGAAACCAAAACCTGCCCCCGTGAGGTAACCAGCCCGTCGATCCTGCTGCCGGTCGTGCTCGTCCTTGCTGCACGATAGACCGATACGCCAGTGAAACAGTCCGTCAGCGGCGCGCCCGCATCGTTCCGGCCCTCACCGCGCCACCGAACGGGTCCGTTTCGGGCCGACATGGCAGGCCGGCTGACTCCCTCGCCGGAGCCACAGTCCGGGCGCGCCTCGGATGTTGTGGCGGTCTTACGGCGTAACCACGTTCAACGACCTGTGTCCGCTGTGCAGGGGATGCGTGATCGCAGCCGACGCAAGAGCGTGTGGGGGCAGCCGTCTGTCAAGAACGTGTTAGGTGCTTGAGGACGATGAGGAGGTTGAGCCCGAGGTGCTCGTGCCGGACGAGCTTGGGCTTGCACTCGTGGTTGTCGCAGAGCTTGGAGCTGCCGCTGCGGCCGGGGCCGGGGTGGTCGTGGAACTGGTACTGCCGCTTTCAGAAGAGGCCGGTGTTTTCGCCTTATCAGTGCCGGCGGCTGCTGGTTTCTCGGAGGTATCGCTTCCAGAACCGGGCTTCATCTTGTCAGAGTAGTCCGTGATATACCACCCGCTGCCTTTGAACATAATGGCAGGGGATGAGATCAGCTTCGTCACTTCTTTCCCACAACGCACACATTCCTTGATGGGGTCGTCCTTGATGCCTTGCTTCATCTCGAAGCGGTGGGCACAACTGGTACATTGATATTCATAGATCGGCACGGGTGTTTCCTCCTCTGCTCATCCAGCGTCGCGAAGTATGCTCATGCGCAGGTCTCTCGGCGTCGCTATATCATCTTCTAATAGCATCGAATTACGCACAATCAAGTGGGACGATATCTGTGAGGCTCAGCCTGTCAGGATAAACGACGGAGCGCCGCATCGATCCGGGTCAGTCCTCGCTCGATCGCCTCCATGGCGGTCGCATAGGACAGTCGAATATGGATGTTGCTTCCGAACGGTTCGCCGGGCACCACCGCGACTTGAGCCTCGTTCAGTAAATAGGTTGCCAGGTTCGCCGCGGAGCCGATGGGGTGATCCTTCCAGCGCTTACCCAGCAGGCCGCTCACATTCGGGAACGCATAAAATGCCCCCGTGGGCATACGACAGGTCACGCCGGGCATGGTATTGAGACGCTCGACCATGACGCGGCGGCGACGGTCAAACTCTGCCACCATGGTTTTGGTGAAGGGATTGCCAAGGCGCAGAGCCGCTACCGCGGCCTTTTGCGAAATCGAACAAGGGTTCGAGGTGCTCTGGCTTTGAATGTTGGCCATGGCCGTCAGGAGGGGCTTGGGTCCCGCGGCGTACCCGATACGCCAGCCGGTCATGGCGTAGGCTTTCGAAACTCCGTTGATGACCACAGTTCGTGCCGCCACTTCCGGACTCAAGGTCGCAATGCTGATGTGCTGGGTGCCATCGTACAGCACTTTCTCGTAGATCTCGTCCGAGATGATGACCAGGTCGTGCCGTAGGGAGACGGCCGCAATCCCTTCGAGGGTTTTCCGGTCGTAGGTGGCCCCGGTCGGGTTGCAGGGACTGTTGACGATGATGGCTTTGGTCCGTGGGGTGATGACCGCTTCCAGCGCGTCTGGGTTGATCGTATACCCGTCTTCTTCGCGCGTCTGGAGGAGGACGGGTGTGGCGTCGTTGAGCAGGGTCTGGTCCTGATAGGAGACCCAGAAGGGGACGGGGATAATCAGTTCATCCCCTGCTTCAAGCAGCGCCTCCGCGACATTGTACAGCGAATGTTTGGCGCCGCAGGACACAAGGATCTGGGACTTCTCGTAATGGAGTCCTTGCTCTTCCTTTAACTTATCCGCAATTGCCCCGCGCAATTCGTCGATGCCCGACGAGGGCGTATATTTCGTGAAGCCGGCGCGAATGGCAGCTTCTGCCGCTGCCTTCACCGGTTCGGGCGTATCGAAGTCCGGTTCCCCGGACGCGAAATCGATGACATCGATCCCTTGTGCCGCCATCGACTTGGCGGTGGCGGTAATGCTGAGGGTCGGGGAGGGGACAATTCGTCCGACACGGGCTGCAAGTTTCATCCTTTGAAACTCCGAATTCGTTCTTGGAGCCTCCGAGCCACTTCGGGGTGCACAAAATCCTGGAGCGACCCGCCATGGCTGGCGACATCCTTGATGATGGTGGAAGACAAATAGGAATATTCCTCGCTGGGCATCAGGAAGACCGTTTCGACGGTTTCCGCCAGCTTGCGATTGATGAGGGCCATCTGAAACTCATGTTCGAAATCCGAAATCGCCCGTAGGCCGCGCAGAATAGCATGGGCACCGCATTCCCGCACAAAGTCCACCAGCAGCCCTTCGAAGGTAGTGACTTCGAGGTTCGGCAGATCTTTGGTCACCAGTCCCACCATCTCCAGTCGTTCCTTCAGACTGAAGAACGGGTGTTTGCCGGGGTTGGGCGCGATCGCCACAATCACCTTTTCGAACATTCGAAACCCGCGCCGGATGATGTCGCTGTGTCCATGCGGGATCGGGTCGAATGTGCCGGGATAGACGGCGATCTTCATCGGGGGTGGACTTCTTTGGCTGTGACGTGAAATCGTGTGAGCGCGGTGTCGCCGTAGTCGTACCGTTTGACCTGCGAGAGCAGGCCCATGGTCTGCGGGATTACCGCTTTCTTTCCGTGCTCGATGATCACCACGGCGTCGTCGGCCAGCCATCCGGCGTTCCATTCCTGCGCCATC
>JACOEF010000246.1 GCA_024998705.1 Nitrospira sp. | reverse complement strand
GACTCGAACATCACGCTCCGCATCCGGTTGTTCCGCCGCAGCCCGCAGACGCTGGAGTTCCTTGGCCTGCTCTGAAATCTGAACGCGGTCTTGGGGCTGCGTCCCTTGAGACGGAGCCTCCTTGCCATGCGGCCGCTCCGTTTCCTGAACTCCCAACAAAATTTTCGCGAGATCTGCGGCTCGGCCGTTGTTTGAGATCTCCATGACAGCTTCTCCTCCCCAATTGCCAGGGTGTTCCGAAAGGCGTTCCCCCTAGTCGAGTCCTCTATCGGAGGGAATGGCCCGGAACTTTAGGAAAAGCCAATAAATCAGGGAAGTTTTTCGGCATAGGCATCGACGAAGGCCGAAATACCGATTCCCCCTGCTTCGGTGGATAATTTGGCTATTTCTTGATCGTAGAAGGAATACCAGACCTGCTCCCCCTTCCGATCCAGCAGTCCTTTCGGAACTGTTTCTCTCATACTTTTAATAAGATAGGAGATAAAGTATGCTTCAAACTCCTGCCCGGCCTTATGAAGCCCTGCACGAGCCTTCTCCCCTGTCTCAGTCTGATCCACCGGACTGCGAAATCCCAACGGCTGGGGAGCTGCCATTTGAGCTAGATCAAGCTGACCGGATATAAGCGTCTGTATTTCCATCACATACCTGGCCCTTTCCTAGACAATCTCAAGATTTGCTTGAAGTGCGCCGGCCGATCGAAGGGCCGACAGAATGGCCACCAGATCTCGCGGTGTAACGCCCACGGCATTTAAGGCCCGGACCACTTCTCCCAGCGTCACGGTTTGATCGACGACGATCAGTCGGGATTCCTGTTCACTGACTTCCGTCTGCACGTCGGGAGTGACCGTCGTTTGTCCTTGGGTCGATCCGATCAGCGGAGCTGGAGGCTGCGAGACGTTGAGCGTGTTCTTGACGGAAATCGTCAGGTTGCCGTGAGAGATCGCACAAGTCGAGAGTCGGACATGTTCACCCAGGACCACCGTGCCGGTACGTTCGTTCACCACTACCTTGGCGGCCACATCCACGGTCACATCCAACCCTTCCATGGTCGCGATGTATTCCACGACTCGGCCGTGAAAATTTGCGGGAAGCGACGTTTTGACGATGCCTGCATTCACCGGTACGGCCGTGCCCTTCCCGAACGTCCCGTCGATCACTTCCGCCGTTCGAATGGCCGTGGTGAAATCCGGATGGCGCAGCAGCACAGACACGGAGTCCCAGTTTTCGATATCCACGACCAATTCTTTTTCCACAATGGCGCCGGCTGGAACGACCCCGGCCGCTTGATGGTTCTTCGTCACCGTCGCGCGCCCGCACCGCCGGTGCCTCCTAAGAACCCGCCGATGGAGACCGGTCCTTGAGCCACGGCAAACACCTGTTGATTCGGCGCCTTCAACGGCGTAGACAACAGCGTGCCGCCCTGGAGACTTTTCGCATTGGCCATCGAGGACACGACTGCGTCCAGCGTCATGCCTGGTTTCACAAACGGCGGAAGTTTCGCCGTCACCATCACCGAGGCAATATTGCGGGTGAGCAACTGGATGGGATCGATCACGAGGTTGATGCCCATCTTGTTCAACATGGACATCATGGCTTGAATCGTGAACTGTCCGCCGATGACCTGATCGCCCGTCCGGTCGAGGCCGACGACCAGTCCATACCCGATCAGCTGGTTTTCGCGCACGCCTTCGATTGTCGCAACGTCCTTGACCCGAACGGCCTGCGCCAATGAGGCCGAGAACAGAGTGATCGTGAGGAAGGCCAACATGCCCACTGCGGTTCGCCGAAACCATGCTGTTCCCTGCGGCTGTCTCTCCTGGACAGGAGCCAGCTTGGGCGGCGGAGGTGTCCAGGGACGCGCGAGGAGGTCGGGATCCATCGAGCCCGGGCGCAGAACCCCGCTTGACAGCATCAGCCGAAAGCATTGCGTGATCATCGCCCGTTGTTGTTTGCGCGGCCTCGTCATGATAACTCCTGTGGCTGGTCGATACTTCCCGACAACCTTGCGATCAAAACGGATAGACCCAATTAAGAATTCTGACGAGCCAACCCGGCCGCTGCACATCATCGACGACTCCCAGGCCGGAGTATTCGATTTTGGCGTCGGCAATGGCGCTCGACTGCACGGTGTTCTTCGTATTCACATCCACACGCCTCACGATGCCTGCGATGGTCATGATCTGGCGTTCCGAATTGACGGTCACCTCACGGCGCCCCTCAACCCGTAAGTCGCCGTTCGGCAACACTTCCGTCACGATGGCTGAAATGGTGCCCGTCAACGTGTCCTCTCGATTAGTCGCGCCTTTGCCGCCGAACTTACTCTTGGCGCTGGCATCAACGCCGAAGCCGCGTTTGGCTTCCCCGCCCAGGCGGATTCCAGGGAGACCGAGATAACCCATCCCAGTCCCGCCGATTCCATTTGAAATAGTGGAGTCTCTTTCCGCGTTCGTGTCGGCGCTTTTCGACCCTTTGTGCTTTTCCACAATCAGAATCGTAATAATGTCGCCGATGCGCATGGCGCGAAGATCTTCATAGAGATAGGCCCGGCCATTCTCTTCCTGCCACAACGCCCCCGTCGTCTTAGGCGGAGGCAACTTGGCCATCTCCACCTTTTGTTGTTTCGTGCTGGGTGAGGCCGAACAGCCGATCAGCAGGCTCAACGCGAGCCCGCACCAGAGGATCCCAATGGGGCGATATCGAGCACGCGACTGGTTAGAAACTGACACGGACCACCCCCGGTGCAACGACGGTCGCCCGTAATTCCTTGCCGGAATCGACGTTGGAGACCGTGATAGTTTGACCTAGTTCACCATGCGATTTCGTAACCCCGACGGTTTGAATCGACAACCCACCCTGACGGGCCTCGATCGTGACTCGATCGCCTTTATGTACGGCGAAGGGACGTCGCAGCGAGGTCATGCGGATGGCATTTTGAGGCGGAAGCGGGCGGATGGCCGCTTTGCCGATCACCTCGGCAAGATTAGTCACAAACGGCTGCTTCAGATCGTACAGCACGATCCGTTCCGTGGTGACGTCGTCGCTTTCGATCTGCTCGTCCACTTTAATCGGCCGGACCGGCACCACCACTTCTACAATCGCAGCCACGTCAGCCGTGGCATCGATCGTCTTGATGAATCGCCCGTTCACAGCCAGATGGATCTGGAACACTCGACGGCCGAGCGACTCGTCCGAACGAGCCGCACTGACCTGCAGATCGACCGTCCCCGAGGGCACGACAATCGGTTGCTGCGGATCGCCCAGTGCCACTTGATAATCGACGGCTCGGCCGGCCAGTTCTCGCTTGACGAAGTCGTGGATCACGCCGCGGATTTGTTCCGGATAGATGAGTCGTTTGCCGCGCGCCTGTGGAATACTGTGGGTCGTGTGCGCGAACGCCTCGTGTATCTGAAACGGAGGCCTGGTCAAGGACCGCTCCCCTGCCATCGCCGGCGGAACGGAGCTCATGACCAGACTGAGGGTCGCAACAGACAGCAGGCCGAATCGATTCACAGGTCTCACCCTTGGTTGACGGTGCAGCGCCGATTACCGGCGCAGGTTGTTGGCAATTTGCATCATTTCATCCGATGCCTGAATGGTCTTGGAATTAATTGCGTAACTCCGTTGGGCGATGATCATGTTGACCATCTCTTCCGCCAGATTGACGTTCGAACTTTCCAGGAACCCTTGCTGCAACGTCCCGAAGCCGGTCGAAAATCCGCCGGTGCCCTGTTGCGCCGGCCCGGACGCAAAGCTGTCGAGGAACAAGTTACCGCCCATCGCGACCAAACCCGAAGGATTGTCGAAACGCACCAACTGAATCTGGCCCACCTGCGACGCCTGTGTGACGCCTGGCAGCAGGACGGACACGGTGCCATCCTGGCCGACATCGATTTTCAATGCACCCGATGGAATCGTAATGACTGGATTGAGCTGGTCGCCGTCACCAGTCACGAGGTTCCCGACGTTATCGCGCTTGAACGAGCCGTTACGGGTATACATGATGGTGCCGTCCGGCCTGGTCACCTGGAAGAATCCGGCGCCGTCGATCGCCAGGTCGAGATCGTTTCCGGTCTACCGCATGTTGCCCTGTGCCCATTCCTTAGCCACGGTGATGGGGCGCACACCGCCGCCGACCTGCACGCCGACCGGGAAGACACCCACGTTCGACGCGTTCGTGCCCGGCAATCGCTGGATTTGGTACAGAAGATCGCCGAACTCCGCACGGCTGCGCTTGAACGCGTTGGTGTTGACGTTCGCCAGATTGTTGGCAATCGTATCCACGTTCAGTTGTTGGGCAGTCATACCCGTCGCCGCCGTCCACATTGCGCGAATCATAAATGCCTCCTATTGCACCCGGCCCAGATCCTGGATGGCCGTCTCCGTCATACGATCCATGGTCTGAATTAATTTCTGCGCCGACTCGTAACTCCGCATGCCCTGCATCATCTTCACCATCTCACTCAGCGAATTCACGTTCGACTCTTCAATATGTCCCGACTGCACCTGCGGTTGCGTGGAGACCGTCGGCTTCCCGCCGACAAAGAGTCCTTCGGCAAACTTTTCCGGCATCGCAGTTTCGGGAAACTCGACGACCTTGATGCTGCCGATCGGAGTCCCTTCCACCTGGATCGCGCCTTCTGCATTGATCTGAATGTTGCCGGCCGGTACTTTGATCTCCCCTTTGGTGCCCATGACCGGATGCCCGAGATTCGTGACCAAGCGGCGTTGGCTATCCAGCGAAAAAATGCCACTTCGCGTATATCGAACACCGTCGGGTGTCTTCACTTCAAAGAATCCGTTGCCCTGTAGCGCGAGATCCAAGGGATTCCCCGTAATGCGAATTCTTCCCGGCTCAAATGCGGTTCTGATGCCATGCGCTTCCGCGAACACCCGTTCGGTCGGACCGGCAGGCCTGGTGGAAATCGTAGCGGTGATTCCTCCCGTGACGGCTCCTGCGCCCACAGAACTCGCGCGCGCGAAGAGCCCTCGGAACCCTTGCTGATCCTGCTTGAATCCGGCCGTATTTACGTTGGCCAGGTTGTTGGCAAAGACCTGGAGTTGTTTTTCCTGGGCGACGGCGCCGGACAGTATCGGATAGATCGCTCGATTCATCTGAGAGTCTTCCAGTGGACCTGTGATGCTACAGGAGGAGTTAGCAAGCGACATGCCACCACCCTGCCTGATCTGAGCGACACATCGGCAGGGAGTTGCTCGAAGAAAATCCTTATGATTGCAGTGAGATGGACAGCCGTGGATAGGCAGGGCACGATGCCGCCCTCTCCCTCACCGATCGAATGGCCCGACCGGAGCGGAAGTCTTTGCCTCAAGGCAGGAAAGTCCTGCCTACATCAGCGGACGAGTCTGTCGGAGCAAGGTGAATTACGCCGCGAGTGTGGAGGCGGAATCGAGGGAGGAAGAAGTCAGGGCATCGTGCCATCCGTAGATGGCGTACCCTTCGGCACGAGCCGCAGCAACAGCTCGAGTAGCGGCATCGAGGAGTGGGCCACTCTCCACTGCATCATGGCCGGAAACACCGATTCCCATGCGGCTGGTGAAAAACAGTTCGTGCGCATCCAGCGTCACCGGGAGCGCGATCGTTGCTTGCATTTTCTTGGCGATCGTCAGCGCCTCCTCCGGCCCTATCACATGATCCAGCAGGACAACGAAGGTCCGTTCGGCCAGCCGTGCCAGCGTGTCGGTGCTCCGCAGGGCACTCTTCACCCGCGCCGCTTGCACTCGATAGATGAGGCTCTCGTTGACTTGTGCCGACGCATCGATTTGCGGCGTGAAATGATCCATCTCGATCATGATCACCGCCACCTGCCGACCGTGCGCCTGCGCGCGTGACAAGGCTTGATTCAGGAGCGCGGTGAACAACCGCTGGGTCGGCAGGCCGGTCACCGAGTCGTAGGTATGCCGCCCGATGAAGTTCGACTCCTGTGAGTGCGTATACAGCCTATTCGCTGGTTGGGATGCCCTCGGTGTCCAGAAGGTCGCGCCAAAAATGACGAGCGTGAGGACGAAGCCGACCGAGATCATGAGTGGATAGGCCGTCAACGCCGAGAGAGTGAGCAGCCCCACGGAGGCCGTCCAATATAAGCCGCCGGCCATAAATAGAATACAGGCCCCCGCGCCAAGTCGTGTGGTATCGACGGATACCGTACTCGTTTCGTCCTCGAATCGGTCATGACGGCTCGCTGAATCACGTCCGCTACGGTCGTTCGAATGGCTGGATTCCGGGCGCGGCTGATTCATAACCTCCCCAAAACGCATCACTCCCAACGGGTTGTCGGGGCTAGGGAGGTATCGGAAAACGGTGAGAGAAACTGAAGGAAGGGGTGTTTCTACGAGGCCGCTGGGCTAATCCTGATGTGAACGAACAAGAACGGCGATCAGGTTACCAGAAGCATCTGCTCAGACATCAACCGGCTCAAGTCGTGTCTTCAGATGGAGGATGGCTTTCGAATGGATCTGACAGACTCGCGATTCAGTCACCTTGAGCGTCTGCCCGATTTCCTTCATCGTGAGTTCCTCGAAGTAGTAGAGCGACAACACCAGTCGCTCTTTCTCCGGCAGATCGTGAATCGCAGATTCGAGCACGTGACGCGCCCGCTCATTCACCAGCAAGGACAGCGGATCGGGCTGATTGGAGTCGGTCAAGACACTGATGATCTTGTGCCCATCGGGATCCTGTACGCCCAGATCGTCGAGGCTGATGACCACGGCCCCCCGTGAGCGGGTTAAGAATTCATCCAATTCCTCCTCGGACATCTTCAGCTCTTTGCCGACTTCCTGATCCGTCGGCGGGCGGCCAAACCGATGCAAGAGCTCGGAATAGGTCTTTTGTAACAGCGTAATCCGTTCGTGAACTGAACGCGGAATCCAATCCATCGACCGGATTTCATCGAGCATGGCGCCACGGATTCGAAACTCCGCATAAGTCTTGAACTTCGCTTCTCGGGTCGGATCATACTTGTCCATCGCATCCATGAGGCCCATGATCCCGACAGACATCAGGTCTTCCGCGTCCATATAGGCCGGCAGGCGGAATGCCAGCCGATGGGCCATGGCCTTCACCACGTGGGTGAACTCCTGAATCACGCGTTCTCGATCCGCTTCCGGAATCACCCGGCGAGAGGGGTTTCTGACTGCAGACATTTTTCGATCATCCATGATTCGCTACAATCCTTTCAGTCAGTGCGTCCGCAAAAGTTGTTGCCAGAGGAACTGCACTGTGCCTTTGGGAAGCGCCGGTGGAGTCAACTGAGCCACCGCCTCAGTCAATTCTCGAAACGCACGGCTCGCCGGCGCGTGCGGAAAGAGATCGATCACAGCCCGCTGCTGCGTGACCGCCATCGGGACATAGTCGTCCAAGGGAATGGCCCCGAGATAATCCAGGGAAATATGCAAGAACCGACTGACGGCCAACTCGAGTTTCCGGAAGATGCGCGCAGCATCCCGCGGCGACTTCACCATGTTGACGAGCACGTAGAAACGACGTTCCCGATATTGCCGAAGCAGAACCTTAATCAGGGCATAGGCATCGGTCATGGAGGTGGGCTCCGGGGAGACCACGACCACGATCGATTGCGCAGCAGCCGCAAAATAGGTCACAGTAGAAGAAATGCCCGCCCTGGTATCGATCAGCAACACATCCATGTTCGAGGCTAATCGTTCAAGTTCATCTTGAAGTATCAGTTGCTGCGCTTCCGTCAGGATCGTCAATTGGGAAATGCCGGTACTGGCCGGGAGAACCGTAATCCCCTGCGGGCCGGCCAGGGCGATATCTTCGAGCCGACAGGTCTTGGCGAGCACATGTTCCAACGTATATTTCGGGGTCAGCCCCAGCAGAATATCGACGTTGCCCAATCCGAGATCTGCATCCAGTACGAGCACACGTTTTCCGGTTTGGGCCAGAGCGATGGCAGTATTGGCCACGACATTGGTCTTCCCCACGCCGCCTTTTCCGCTGGTCACGGTAATGACCTGCGTGCGGGAGGGACCGACGTTGTCATTCAGCACCTTCGTCTGCGGATCCATAATTCCTGGTTGCATCGCCATCGTCACTCCCCTCTTGTTCGACCGTCGTCTATCGCGCGTAACTCTTCATACCGGGCACACATGTCGGAGTCGTCTGTCGATCCCAGGCCTGAGTGCTCCCGCCGGCCGGCGTCCGCACTTGCCCCCCCAGCAATAGGTCGCCCAGGCGATCGACTTGCGCCTGAACCAGGTCGTCAGGCACCCGTTGCCCGGTTCCCCAATAGGAGAGTGGAATCCCGGTGCGATGGGTCGACTCAAAGATGCCGCCATAACCGGCGGTTTCATCAAGCTTGGTAAACAGTAATCGGAGACCGGGCACATCCACACACTGACTCGTGCTGACCACGAGATCCGGCACACGCGTACCCGCCGCCAGAACGAGATGGACCTCCATAGGAGAACCGCCGGTAAGCAACCCCCTCCAGCGTTGCGCCGAAATGGGCTCGTAGGGATTGAAGCCGGGAGTATCGATCAGAATCAATTCCGCTTCACAGGCCTGCTCAATCGCCGCGCGAGCCTCGCTGCAAGACGCGGCCACCGACAACTCGATACCCAACACCTCGGCGTAGAGACGAAGATGTTCCACTGCCGCGGGTCGATAGGTATCCATCGTGATCAGGGCGACGCTCCGTTGCTCGACGATGCCGTAGTGCGTGGCCAGCTTGGCAATGGTCGAGGTCTTGCCGACCCCGCTTGGCCCCACGAAAAGTGCAATTTTCTGCTCTCCTGCCCTACCGAGCAGAGGACCGGCAGTGGTGACGCGATCGAGCAGCACCGTCCGGAGCAACTGCAGGGAGGAATTGCGCTGCGCCGACCCCTTCTCCACCAACGTTTCGCGGAGTTCACGCAAGCACGCTTCGGCAGTAACATGCTCCACACCCTGCGCCAGCAAATCTTCATACACCCGTTGAAAGGACTGGAATGTGGTGCCTTGGCTCTCACCCTGAGTTTGCGCGGAGGCCGGTGTCGCTCGGGGCTCACGCGGTAGACTTGCGGCCGGACGGGCAACCGAACGCGGTTTTTCAGGCGACGTCTCCATCGCACCCTGGAGGGTTCGTTGAAAGCGCGATTCCTCCGCCGGCACCAGAGGCGCATGGCTCTCGGCCTGGCGTGTGGCCTCATCTTCACCGAGCAACGGCGCTGCTTCCGGGACGGCGGCATCATCTTCAATGGCCGCCATGACCTCTAAGATGGATCCGCCCAACAATCCAAACCCGTTATCCCACGACCGCACTCGTTTCGTGGACAGAATCACTGCATCGGGACCCAACGTGTCCTTGATCGACCGGATGGCCTCGTGCATCGATTTGACATGGAACGTCCGTACCTTCATGCCAAGCTCCTGGTTTCACCGACTTCAAGGTCGAGCCGGACGGTTTCCATCGCCTGCAAACGTG
>JACOEF010000932.1 GCA_024998705.1 Nitrospira sp. | reverse complement strand
TCGTTCGCATGCCGGATGGGTACGACACGTTGATCGGAGAGCGCGGGCTGAAATTGTCCGGCGGTGAACGGCAGCGTCTCGCCATCGCGCGGGCGATTCTTCGTGACCCGCCGATCTTGATTTTGGATGAAGCGACGTCGGCTCTGGATACCCAGTCCGAGCGGATCGTGCAGCTGGCCTTGGGCAATTTGATGAAGAACCGGACGACGCTGGTGGTCGCTCACCGGCTGTCGACTATTCAGAACGCCACTCGCATCGTGGTCCTGGACAGGGGGAGGGTTGCGGAAGTGGGATCGCACGAAGAACTCCTGCGTAAGGGCGGCATGTATAAGCGCT
Source organism: Nitrospira sp. (assembly GCA_024998705.1). Lineage (GTDB taxonomy): Bacteria > Nitrospirota > Nitrospiria > Nitrospirales > Nitrospiraceae > Nitrospira_A. Next base: position 443 of record JACOEF010000932.1, on the reverse strand, counting down.
TGCATGCGATGCAGTTTGCCGATGCGCTTTCGGAGTAAGGACGTGGGTGATGGCGAAAGACGGTCGTCCGATGCCAACTGATCGATCTCCGGCGACTCCTCCGCCACAGCCGTTGCTGAAACGGGTGGTCAACGCATTGAAGGTTGCGGTGGTCCCGCCGGTCGGCTATCAGATCATTCACATGCTCCGCCGCACAATGACCTGGCGTACCGAAGGGGCCGAGCATGTGGACCGTTTGTTTCGAGAAGAGAAGCGGGTGATCCTGGCTTTCTGGCATGCCCAGCAACTGATGATGCCGCTCGCCATTCCGGGGCTCAAGGCCCATGTCTTGATCAGTCAGCATCGCGACGGGGAATTGATCCGCCGCATCGTGGCCCGGTTCGGGTTGGATGCCGTTCGTGGGTCCAGTACCAGAGGGGGCGCGGAAGCGTTCCGGCAGTTGA
>JACOEF010000931.1 GCA_024998705.1 Nitrospira sp. | reverse complement strand
GGGATGACACCGGCTGCGCGAATCAGGCGTACGAACGGGCTTGCGCTGCCATCCAGTACGGGAACTTCACCCGCGTCGACTTCCGCGTACACATTATCGACTTCCATGCCGACCAGCGCCGACAGAAGATGTTCAATGGTCTTGACTTGATGGCCGTTGACGCTGATTGCGGTGCAGAGTTCAGTTGGCACCTTATTGGAAACAGCGGCAGGGAGGAGGGTCTCCTCCGATCCGTTCCGATAGACGAAGATGATACCGGTATTGGGGGGAGCGGGACGGAGTGTCAGCGTGACCGGTTGGCCGGAGTGGAGCCCGACGCCTGAGCAGGAAACTGGTGATCCGATCGTTTGCTGAAACCGCACGGTGCCTCCTCCGTAGTGTGTACTTCCACATAGGCAATGATTGTGCCATGTTGATAGATAATCATATATAATTGATAAGTAAGAGATTATAGCGATTTGTTTAAAATAATCACTGTTGTGAAATTAACACAATTGTATCTTTTGCCTGTGGGGTCAGTGATCCGAAGTGATTGGTTTTCAATAGGTTACCTCATCGTGCCCAGTCAGGTCCTAGGGGAAACCATGCGTTTTCTGCATCAGCGTCGGAAGTGGTAGGTGTGCCCGATGCTCGCCGATCGGCCTGCTGTGGCATTACAAAATTTAGAGAAACTTTCAATT
>JACOEF010000464.1 GCA_024998705.1 Nitrospira sp. | reverse complement strand
TCAACATTCTCTGTATCCCCGATGCCACGCGATCCCAAGCGAGCAACCCGAGTGCGCTCGATCCCACCGTGGATCCCAATGCGATCTTCGGCGCCGCCATGACTTTCTGTAAGCAAAAGCTAGCGTTTTTGCTCGTCGATAGTCCGCCGAACGTCGCCGATGTCTCCTCCGGCGTCGATTGGGTCTCCTCGGGTTTGACCGTGCACGACCTGAACGGTGCCGCCTATTTCCCCCGCCTCAAACTCGCCGACCCCCTGAACAATTACCAGCTGAGGCAATTTGCTCCCTGCGGAGTCGTCGCGGGACTGTACGCCCGCACCGACGTGGCCCGTGGGGTGTGGAAGGCGCCCGCAGGAACGGAGGCCAAGCTCAGTGGCGTGCAAGGGTTGGCCTACATCCTGACTGACGGAGAAAGCGGCGTGCTGAACCCGCTGGGGCTGAATTGCTTTCGCACCTTTCCCGTGTACGGGACCGTGTCTTGGGGGGCGCGTACACTCGTAGGATCTGATGCGGAAGCGAGCGAGTGGAAATACGTGCCGGTCAGACGCCTGGCCCTATTCCTCGAAGAAAGCCTCTATCGCGGGACGCAGTGGGTGGTGTTCGAGCCGAACGACGAGCCCCTCTGGGCGCAAATCCGGCTGAACCTGGGGGCCTTCATGCACAACCTGTTTCGGCAGGGGGCGTTTCAGGGCAGCACGCCGCGCGATGCCTACTTTGTGAAGTGCGACAAAGAGACCACGACCCAGAACGACATCAACCTCGGCATCGTCAACATCGTCGTCGGATTCGCCCCGCTCAACCCTGCGGAGTTCGTGATTATCAAGCTCCAGCAGATGGCCGGCCAGATTGCGACCTAACGGCTTGTGGAGCAGCCGAGTGTCGAGACCAAATGAGTTTACGGGTGGATAGGGACACGATTTGATCACCACTCGCAGGATGCTCAAAAAGGCCGTCCGTCGCGGCCGCAGCGAGCGCAGGGGCGAGGCGTACGATTCCTGTACGTCGAGCCTCTGTGCGATGCGAGAACAAAGGCGGCGGATTTTTTCAGCATCCTGCTAAGAGGAGGAAAACATGGCGCAGTTTACCGTTAACACGCATCGATTCGATCCCTATAAGAATTTCAAGTTTCGCGTCAAATGGGACGGGCGCTACGTTGCCGGCGTCAGTAAGGTCGGCTCCCTGAAGCGCTCCACCGAGGTGGTCGAACATCGCGAAGGCGGCGATCCCAGCACCAGTCGCAAATCGCCGGGCCGCACCAAGTATGAAGCGATTACGCTCGAACGGGGCGTCACGCACGATACGGCCTTCGAACAGTGGGCCAACAAGGTCTGGAATTTCGGCTCCGGGTTGGGCGCGGAAGTCTCGCTCAAGGACTTCCGGAAGGACATCATCATCGAACTGTATAACGAGGCGGGACAGTTGGCCATCGCCTACAAGGTGTTCCGTTGTTGGGTGTCGGAGTATCAGGCCCAGCCGGATCTCGATGCTAATGCCAACGCAGTCGCGATCCAGACGCTTAAGCTCGAAAACGAAGGCTGGGAACGCGATTACGAAGTGACGGAACCGTCGGATCCAACCTTTACGGAGCCGTAACGATGGCGTTGAGCAACTCTACAGGACTCTCCGCAGCGGCAGTGATCGACATCTGGGAGCAGGGGGCGGGCCGGCATCCCCTCGACCAGGCGTTGTTGTTACTGCGGTACGCCTGTCCCGACGAACCGTTCGAAACCCTGTGCGAGTGGACGGTGGGGGAGCGCGATGCGCGATTGTTGGAGGCTCGACGAAGTACCTTCGGCGACCGCATCGAAGGGTATGCAGCCTGTCCTGCTTGCTGCAACGGTCTCGAATTCGAACTGTCCTGCGAGGGGTTGCTGGGGTTGGCCTCGACGAGGGGATCGACCTGGCACAAGGTGGAGCAGGCGGGTTACTCGTGGGATCTGCGCGGTCCGAACAGTCGTGATCTTGCCGCCGCCGCCGCCGCTCCGGACGTAGATCGGGCGCGCCGCATAATTCTCTCCCGTTGTATACGCAATGGAACGGCAGCGGTGGACGAATTTGATTGGACGGACGAGTTGCAGGCAGCGCTGGCGGCACGACTGAGCGAGCTCGATCCGCTGGCCGAGATCCTCATCGACTTGACGTGCGCGGCCTGCGGGCACGCGTGGCAGACTGTCTTCGATATCGTGAACTTTTTCTGGAACGAGATCCACCTGCGAAGCCGGCGATTGTTGCAGGAGGTCGATCTGTTGGCGCGCGTCTATGGCTGGACGGAGGTCGAGATTCTCGGTATGACCGATCAACGGCGAAGCCTCTATGTAGGGATGGCACTCTCATGAGTGATTTCCTCACCAGGCTCGTCCAACGACAGAGCGGAACGCTCGCCACGATACAACCGCGCACCCGTTCCATGTTTGCCCCCGCGGGAGATCGGCCGGACTCGCCGATTCCTGACCTTCCGACAATCGAACCAGCAACCTCGTCCGGAGAGACGCGTCAATCGCCTGATGCGCCGCGTGATTCGATCACCCCGATGCGTCCCTTGCCGGCTCTCATCGAGACACAGCGACGTGTCGAAGCGCCTGTGAATGCTTCGCCTGCAACATCGCTCGCGACAGGGTTGCGATAGTCGGAGCCGCCGGGTGAATCGCCCGTCGTCAAGTCGATGGCCGTTCCAAACGTTCCCATAGCGAAAGGGCCGCCGATGCCTCTGCGCAATCAGAGCGTGAAATCGGACGAGCATGCGGCGGGCCTATCCCCGCGCGACGGTGCAAGGCAGCAGGAACAACGCAGTCAGGCACCGGCCGGGCACGCACGAGCGGTCACGCCTCCGCCGCGGTTAGTCGAGTCGCAACACACGGCATCAACGACACGTGGCACTGCGCCGTCTTCGTTGATGGCAACCGGACATCAAGGGCAACGCGGCGATGATGCAGGGGCGCCGTCTTCAGAGCCTCCCGTGCATGTGACAATCGGTCGCATCGAGGTCACCGCGCTGTCTGAGCCGCCGGCGCCCAGGCGAAAATCCCCTGCGCGCCCTCCAGCGATGTCGTTGGAAGATTACCTGGCGCGGCGCCACGGGGGGCGGGTATGAGCACAGCGTTGGCCATTGCCGGAGTCACCGCGGTGTTGCGCGATCTGCTGAACGACGGCCTGGTCAACCACAATGTGAGCGGGTTGCTCGGCAGTACTGTGACCGTGAGTGCGGTTCCGCCGGATCGCGTGGTCCCCGCGAATGGTACGGAAAATACCCAACTGAATCTGTTTCTCCATCAAGTCACATTCAACCAGGGCTGGCGAAACCATGCCTTGCCCTCGCGCGACGGATCGGGCACGCAACGGCTTACTAACCCGCCGCTGGCGCTGGATCTCCATTACCTGGTCAGCGCCTATAGTGCCGAGGAATTGGGGAGTGAAATTCTGCTCGGCTATGCCATGCAGTTGCTGCACGAGACGCCGGTGCTGGATCGAAAGGCCATTACGACCGCGCTGAACCCTTCCCCTTCGGTGGATAGCAATTTGCCTCTGGCCTTACGGGCTCTGGCCGAATGTGGGTTAGCCGATCAGGTGGAACAGATCAAGCTGGTTCCTGATCCCCTGAGCACCGAAGAAATGTCCAAGCTTTGGACGGCCGTGCAGTCCCATTACCGACCCACCGCGGCCTATGTGGCGACGGTCGTGTTGATCGAATCGTCGAAACCGACCAGGCCCACTTTGCCCGTGCTCACTCGCGGGCCGGTGGATCCAGTGACGAAACTCGAGCGGGGCGTGGTGGTGCAGCCCGATTTACTGCCGCCTTTCCCGACCATTCAGACCGCGCAGGCGACCGATAGACAACCGGCCGCGACGGTGGGGGCGACCGTCGAACTGACCGGACATCACCTCAACGGCACCGCCCGCACGGTGGTGTTTTCGAATGCTCGATTCGACATTGTTCAGGAGGTGGCGGCCCTGGCCGGCGATTCGGCCTCGCAACTGCAGGTCGTGGTGCCGCCGTCGTTGGCCGTCGGTGTGTACCAAGTCGCCGTGCGACTCGTTCGTCCGACGGAGACGGAACCCCGGATCAGCAATCAGCTAGGGCTGATGACCGGCCCTAGTATCACGACCGCTCTTCCCATGACGGTGCCCAAGGACGGAAACGGGAGCGCGACGATTACGTTGGCCTGTACACCGGACGTTCGAGCGGGACAATCGGTCTCACTCTTACTCGGAAGCCGCGAAGTCGTGCCTGAACCGTGGATCAGCCCGGCGAACTCCTTGACGTTCATCCTCGACCAGGCGCCGGTCGGCGATCATTTGGCGCGGTTACGCGTGGATGGGATCGACAGTCTATTGATCGATCGTGCGGCCGAACCGCCGGTGTTTTTTAATTATCGGGTAACGATCACATGAGCGATCGCGTCGAATACGACACGTGGGTCCAGGCCAACCAACGGTGTTTGGTCCGCGAGTTCGACCGCCTGAAGGACAGACTCACCGGTGGGGAGCAAGCGGAGGCCGTCGGGCACAACATCGACGAGATCGATGCGGCGGGACCGGCCTCGGCGGCCATTGATGTTCTGACCAACCTGTTCGGCCTTAGTCGATTCGAACGCGATGTGCTGTTGTTGTGCGCAGGGGTCGAGATGAATGCCGAGGTCGCGCGTATCTGCGGCGAGGCGCTGGCTCCCGGCCATCGCCCCTCCGTTACCTTCGGCCTGGCCCTAGCCGCACTCGAAGAGCCGCATTGGAGCGCGTTGACCCCGGTCGCTCCGTTGCGCCGCTGGCGGCTGGTAGAACTCGATGAGAGCATGGGAGTGGCGAATGCGCGTCTCCGTATCGACGAGCGCGTGTTGCACTACCTGGCAGGCGTCAATTATCTCGATCCACGGTTGCGGCCTCTCCTCCATATCAGACAACCGGGTGAGTTGCTGGCCGCCGCTCATCGGGAGACTGCCTCCACAATCCTGTCCGTGATTGAAGCCGACTGGTCCTCGTCCGGTCTTGTTCTCCTGACGGGGGACGATCTGCAAGGGCAGGGTGATGTGGCGGCCTCCGTGGCATCGGCACTCGGTCTACAACTGTATGTGCTTCCGGCGGCACTTGTGCCGACCGGCGCGTCGGAGATCGAGGCGCTGGGGGTGTTATGGCAGCGGGAAGCGTTCCTGCTCCATGCGGCGTTGATCGTCGAATGCGCGGAACATGAGGTGCCGAAGCAGGTGGGAGGGTTGGTCGATCAACTCAGCGGCCTGGTGTTCGTGATCGGCCCGGAGTTGCCTCCGTTCGCGAGGCAGGCGGTTTCATACGTCGTGAACCGGCCGCAGGCGGTGGAGCAACGGGCTCTGTGGGAACAGGCGCTTGGTCAAGATGCCGCGTTGGTCAATGGTTCCCTGGAGGGAGTCTCCTGGCAGTTTCGCTTGAGTGCCGGCACGATCGCGCAGACCGGAAAACAGCTACGCCGTCGTCTAGCCGGGGGTGAACGGCCGGAGGGGCTGCTCTGGCGGGCCTGCCGCACGGCGGGCCGATCCAAACTCGATGACCTCGCGCAACGGATCGAGCCGATCGCCGATTGGGAGGCGCTGATCGTGTCGGCGTCACAGCAGACGACCCTGCGGGCGATGGCGGCCCAGGTGCGGCATCGGTTGACCGTGTATCAGGACTGGGGGTTCGGCAGTCAGGGCAGCAGGGGGCTTGGCATTACGGCGCTCTTTGCGGGTGAGAGCGGGACGGGAAAGACTCTGGCGTCCGAAGTGCTAGCCAACGAGTTAAATCTCGATCTCTACCGCATCGACCTCTCGGCCGTCGTCAGCAAGTATATCGGTGAGACGGAGCGGAATCTGCGGCGCCTGTTCGATGCGGCGGATGAAAGCGGGGCGATTCTTCTGGTCGATGAAGCCGATGCCCTGTTCGGCAAACGGAGCGAGGTGAAGGACAGCCATGATCGTTACGCCAACATCGAAGTCAGTTATTTGCTCCAGCGTATGGAGGCCTATCGGGGACTGGCCATCCTGACCACCAACATGAAGGCGGCGCTCGACCAAGCCTTTCACCGGCGTCTGCGTTTTGTGGTCCACTTTCCCTTCCCCGATGCCGCGCAGCGGGAAGCCATTTGGCGCACCATGTATCCTGTGTCGGCACCGGTCGAAGGCCTGGATTACGCCAAACTGGCGAAGCTGCACATGGCCGGCGGGAGTATCCGAAATATCGCCCTCAACGCCGCTTTCCTCGCGGCACAGGCCAGACAGCCCTTGCGCATGGGCCATCTGCTGCAGGCGGCGCAGAGCGAGGCGGCCAAGCGAGACCGGCCCCTGTCGGATGCCGAGACCAGGGGGTGGGTATGAGGCGTATCGTCGTCAATATCGATAGTCTTGTGTTGAAGGGTTTTCGTTATGAAGACCGGCATGCGATCGCACAGGGACTGCAAGAGGAAATCAGTCGCGCGCTCTCGATACCGGACGCGGCGGCGCGTGTGGCCGAGTTCGGCTCGGTCCCCAACTTTCGCCTTGGCAACGTCCGTGTCGAGGTCGGCACCAAACTGCGGCAAGTTGGTGCGGCTACCGGGCGCGCTGTCGGCGAGGGACTACTGAAATGAAGAGCGGCCGATTGACACTCGATCCCACGGGTTTTGCCGCCGACTGTGGTGCAGATAAGTTAGGCTGGTCATTCTCTCGCGGTTGTGCGTTAGGCAAGTCAGTCGATCAGCAATCGCCTGGAACCGACGTGCCGTTTTCTATACGTCGTGAAGCCGAGCAAAGGTTTAACCATTCGTTTGCTCATGTGCGGGTGCACGATGATCGCGACGGCAGCATGGTCGCGCTCGGCTTGGGGGCGCGCGCGGTGACCGCGGGGCATCATATCTATACGACTTCTGGAGCCCTGCAGGCAGATCGAAGGGGTTTGCTGATGCATGAACTTTCGCATGTGGTTGCGCAAGATCCGGCGCTCGGTACCTATGCCGGCATCGTGCCGCAAGATCATCCGGCTGAGCGAGCGGCGCGTCAGGCAGAGTCCGGCCAGCAGGTCACGATCCCCCATGCGCCCATCGGAATTTATCGCAGCCCCATGGCGCGCGACGATTTCGAAAACGAGATGCGCCGTGTCGGCGTGCGGCAGATATTCGCCGCAACTCTTGAACAGCAGCGCGAGCGGCTGAATTATTTTGGTGCAGGAGCGAGACCTGGAGATTTGCTCACTGAAGCTGCCTGGGAGGCTTGGAGCCCCGGCGATGACTCTGCAGTCTATGATTGGATCGTCGCGGCGTTTAGCGGCTTTGCGCGTATCTTGGGTGGTATTCCCAAGGTCACTGAAATTGGCTTTTTCCGCGTGGACTATGAGCTCTCGGCCGATGGCATTCTGGCTCCCAAGCGTAATGTGGCGGCGGATTTTGGCGGCGGCCGTATGGCGATCTATCGAACAGCGGTAGACCAAGCGGCCAGTTTTCTTATTCCGGCGGGCCGAAGCACCGACGGCGTACGGGCGCAGCTGAATCCTTCGACGGAAGCACAAGGAGTCACAGGGTCCATTACCCATGAACTGGGACATGGCTTGGTGGAAACTGCGCTGACGCCTCAGGGAAAAGAACCAGCGCCAGACCCGCAGTTTATGAGGGACTATCGACTCGCCGCAGGTTGGACGAGCGGCGCTCAACCAGAGCTGTTCGATGCCGGTGTGGCGGAGGTGCAGACAGCGTTGGAAGGCGGGCGGACACCGCCGACGAAGTACAAAATCACCGAGGACAATTGGAACGAGCCTACTTGGGTCGAGCAGCCAATGACGCTCTATATGACGACGCATCCGTCAGAAGATTTGCCCGAAGCGGTGGCGGCATATGTAAACACTCCAGAACTCTTGCGCCACCGTTCGCCGCGCCGTTTCCAGTTTCTCGACACGCGCCGAGCAGTCCTCGCACCTTTTCTACGGCTGCACTTTTCGAAACTTCGCCTGCGCCTCACTGATAAAGAACTGCGTCGGATTATCAAACCAGCACCAGAGCCGTGGTTGCAACCGGTTCCCGCGCCGGCATCGCCGACGGGATCGGGCGGCCAGCGTGGGCCGCTGATCGAGTTTCGTTTCTGAAACGACATGAGTGAAAAGACGAAAATAGCCGCGACAACTCCTGCGTCCAAGATCGCGGCAACAACCAGCGTGCTGCTCCGGCGCAAGTGTGCCTGCGGCGGATCGAGCGGGTCTACCGGTGCTTGTTCAGATTGTGAAAAGCCAAGACTGCTCAGGCAACCGCTGCAAACGAAGCTGCGCATTAATGAGCCGGGCGATGAGTGCGAGCAGGAAGCCGATCGGGTGGCGGAGCAGGTCATGCGCATGCCCGTTTCGCCGATGGACCGCAACCCATCACCTCCCTCGACCATTCCTCTCGTACAGCGGCGCGTGAGCGGCAGTGGTCTGGCCGGAGCCGGTACGGCACCCCAGATGCTCCACGATGTTTTGAATTCACCGGGGCAGCCGCTCGATGCTGCCACCCGTGCCTTCTTCGAGGCGCGCTTCGACCACGATTTCGGGGCCGTGCGGGTGCATGCCGACCGGGATGCCGCTGCGTCTGCCCTTCTTGTTCAGGCTAGGGCATACACGGTCGGCACCGACCTGGTGTTCGGGGACGGAGGGTATGTCCCAGGTACTGCGAGCGGCCGGCGGTTGCTGGCCCATGAGCTGACTCATGTCGTACAGCAGGGGCAAGGAGATACGCAGGGAGTCCTCCAACGTGCGAGCGGAACTGATCCTGAATTACCGGGAGGCGGAGAGGAACTCGCACTCACGGCAGAACTGGGGAGCACCCATGAGGTGGTTATCGACGGCAGGCCGTACGACCTCCTAGTTAATCCCGATCTTGCGCGCATCAAGGCGCAGAGCAACTCTTTCTACATCGAGATTCGCGACCAACTCGATCGGTATCCTCAGTTGAGTAGCGGCGCGCACGCTTTCATTTTGGAACCCAACTCTCTTGTCATGTGCAGAGCATTGGGGAATTGCCTCGGTTGGGCGATGGGAACCTTTTCCTTCCGAGATCCAGTTTCTGCCGTTTGGGACCGGCGTGAGGCATTTCTGGTCTCGTTGGGTGTTACCATCCCTGAAGGGGAACATCCCGATACGGTCTATGGCCGACAGGCAGCCCAGGGTAGTTTCCCTCCACCGGCGCTCTGGGACTTCTTCATGAAGGCGCAATTCGAGGCTACACCCACCGATTCGGAGTCGGCTGCTCATCTCGCGTTGTATGGAAGCGGTTTTCGTAATACCTCCGAGGGCCCCAGCCACATCGCCTTCAAACTTCCTGGCGGATCATTCTGGCTGTCCAAGCCGAGTGATGTATCGAAACCTGTCCTCCATGCGCGAGCCGATCAGATGGCGGGCGGGCAGATGGGAGACACCATCCGGTTATATCAGAGGGCAGGAGGACCGTTGTCCCACATCGCCGTCAGGCCCAAGGCAGGCCAGCAGCCATGAAATCGTCCAAAAGACAGGTGATGCCCCTTCCAAGCGTCGGCGCTCCCTCGGCGCGAGGCTTCCTGCAGCGGGCCTGCGCCTGCGGTGGGTCCGGTGGGTTGTCGGGTACCTGCGAGGAATGCGAGAAGAAGAAAATGACCGGCATGTCGCTGCAGCCGAAGCTGGTCATCAATGAGCCCGGCGATGAGTACGAGCAGGAAGCCGATCGGGTGGCGGACCAGGTGATGCGGATGCCGGGTGTCGGAACACCTTCCAGCTTCGGATCCGCCGCATCAATCGTCCAACGGCGTCTATCCGGAGATGGCGCGTTGCTCAGTCGGGCAACGGGAGAGGAATCGACACCGGTCAGCGAGCAGCCGGCCTCCGATGGAGCGGCTCCGAAAGACGGCGCCGCCGACGAAGGCGGCAGCCGCTGCCCGAGTTGGC
>JACOEF010000416.1 GCA_024998705.1 Nitrospira sp. | reverse complement strand
CCCGTGCATCAAAAATGCTGAAGGGTTCGGTCCGGACCGGCGCGAGACCGAAGGTACCGAGAAACTGCGTCTGTTGGCTTTGCCGCGCGTTGGCGGAAAGATTTGGAAGCAGGGCGCCTAATTGCGTCGTGACCTCTCCTTGGGCTGCCTCGATCCGTTCTTTGGACAGCAGCACCGAGGGGTTCTGCTCGGCCGCGGCAGCCATCGCTGCCCGTAGGCTCAGATGAAGTTCCTGCACGGAACTCTTCGTCGTCTGCACCGCCTCGGTGGCACCAGCCGTCTCCACAGCGATCAATGGCACCAGCAAGCTCGCAACGAGAAGTACCCGCCCGACTGGGAGTCCACCACGCAGCATCGCGCCTTACCGTTCCCTCAAGCTCTCTTGCAACGACTTGAGCACAGGGCTCAGCAAGTACTCGATCACGCGACGTCGGCCGGTCTTGATTTCCACCGTCACCGCCATGCCGGGAGACAGGTGCACCAGTTTGCCTTCTACCGGAATGGTCCCACTCGCGAGGCTCACTCGCGTGGCAAACACTAAACCCTCCGCGGATTTATCTTTGTTGACCGACAGGGCATCGTCCGACACGGTCAGCACCTTGCCCGGGATAGTGCCGTAGAGGGTGAACGGAAAGGTCTCGATTTTGATCTCGGCGGACTGCCCCTCTTTGACAAAGCCGACATCCTTGTTCTCCAACTGCGCCTCGACTTCGACCGGATGGTCCTGCGGCACGACGATGAGCAGCGGCTGCGCCGGAGTCACCACGCCTCCGACCGTATGGACCACCAGCTGCTGCACCACGCCATCGATCGGACTCACGAGCCGTTGCAGTTCCGCCTTCTGCCCGGCTTTCGTCACCTCCTGCGAGAGGGAAGCGGCTTTAGTTTCGAGGGCCGACAGTTCGGCCTGTTTGGTCTGCTGGAATTCTGAGACCAGCGCACGTCGATTGTTTTCGGCTTCCGCCAAGGCCGCCTGATCCTGCCGGAGATTGTGCTGTTGCCCGGTTAACTCCTGCAACTTGTCGATCCGTTGCCCTTCCGCCTGGAGATAGTCCAACTTGGTGACGGCACCCCGCTCCCTCAGACGTTTTAGTGTGTTGGCCCGTTCAGTCTCCATGGGCACCGTCGAGGTCAGCCGCTGAATATTTTCCTTGGTCGCATCCATGCTCGCCGCCCGCTGCGTGATGATGTGTTGAGTGGCGTCGACTCGCGCCTGATACTCGGCCAGCTGATCGCGAAGCAGTTGTTGCTGGAGCCGGACGTACTCCGGATCGCTCTCCGGTGGAGACACAAACGTGGGCACTCCTGCAATGAGGGACCGGAGACGCGCGGCTTCCACCCTGGCGGCACGATACTCATTCGACGCACGGTCACGGTCGGCCTGATTTTGGGTCGGATCGAGCTCAATCAGCACCTCACCCCGTTTCACCACCTGGCCGTCCTGTACGCGGATCGCCGCAATGACACCGGTTTCATAGGGCTGAATAACTTTGGAATACCCACTGGGGATAACCTTCCCTTGCGCCGTAGCCACGATGTCGATCCGACCGACCAAGGCCCAGACCACAGAGACGGTGAGCAACGCCATGATCGTCCAGAGGATGGCCCGCCCGATCGGGGATGGGGGCGCGGCTTGAATCTCCAGCGCCGCCGGCAGGAACTCGACCGATCTCTGCGAGGGGGTCGCCGCAACCGGCTGTCGTCTCTCCGCCTCCCAGGCCGCGGCCCACAGCTGCCACCATCGCATCATGTGTGTCCTCATGCGGCCTTCCCTTCCTGGTGCGCGTGCAGCCGGTGATACATGCCTTGCCGCTTAAGCAACTCCTCATGTGTCCCCTGCTCCACCAGTTGGCCTTGATCGATGACATAGATCCGGTGTGCGGGGCGCACCGTGCTGAGCCGATGGGCAATGATGATGACCGTGCGACCCTTGCAGATCTGCGCCATGTTCTGCTGGATGATCGCTTCGGACTCATAGTCCAGGGCACTGGTGGCTTCGTCGAAGATGAGAATCCGAGGATTGGCGATCAACGCGCGGGCAATGGCGATACGCTGCCGCTGCCCGCCGGAGAGGGAACAGCCATGCTCCCCGACGACCGTGTCGTATGCATCCGGCAGTTCAAGAATGAACTCGTGGGCGCCCGCCAACTTCGCCGCCTGGATCACACGATCCATTGGGAGCCCCGGGTCGGTCAAGGCGATGTTGTCCCGGACAGAACGGTTGAAAAGAAAATTCTCCTGCAACACCACGCCGACTTGCCGCCGGAGCCAGGCTGGGTCCACCTGTGCCAAATCGACGCCATCGACCAGGACCCGGCCACGTTCAGGAACATACAGCCGCTGAATCAATTTCGTGATGGTGCTCTTCCCCGAGCCAGATCGACCGACGATGCCGATGACCTGCCCCGGCTGAATCAGGAGGGACACCTGACGGAGCACGTCACGGCTGTCGGGACGATACCGAAAGGTGACGCCCTCCAACATGATCTGACCGGCCACCTGCGGAAGGGTCGTCCGGCTCGGGTTGTAGGAGGGCTCCGGCCTGGTGTTCAGCACATCCCCTAGTCGCTGGATCGAAATACCAACCTGCTGGAACTCGTGCCAGAGATTCACCAGCCGCAGAAGCGGCCCGGTCACCTGGCCAGCCAACATGGTGAAGGCAATGAGCTGTCCGATGCTCAGCTCTCCGCCAATGACCAGATAGGCACCGGTCCAGAGAATGGCAATCGTGGTGGCCTTCTGAAGAAAGCCGGCAATCTGACCCGCGATCGTGATGACACTTGTCGCCCTGAAACTGGCGCTGACGTAGCCGGCCAATTGTTCGTCCCATCGGCGCTGGAGGGGCGGCTCAACCGCCAACGCTTTCACCGTCTGGATACCGCTGATGGTTTCGACGAGGAAGGACTGGTTCTCAGCGCCGCGGTTGAACTTTTCATTGAGGCGGGTGCGGATCATCGGCGTGATCGCCACCGATAGAATCGCATAGAGCGGCAGTGAGGCGAGGACAACCAATGTCAACGTCGAACTGTAGCCCCACATGACGGCGAGGAACACGACTGTGAACAGAATATCCAACAGAATGGTCACGGAATTGCTCGTCAAGAACTGGCGGATCTGCTCCAGTTCTCGCACGCGCGCGACTGTATCGCCCACCCGGCGCGCCTCGAAGTAGGCCAGCGGCAGGGCGAGCACATGCCGAAAGAGTCGGGCGCCAAGACCCACGTCGATCCGGTTGGTGGTATGCGCAAAGAGATAGGTCCGCAGGCCGCTTAACAGTGCATCGAACAGCGCCAGTGCGATCATGCCGACCGCCATGACATGTAGGGTCGTAAATCCCTTGTGCACAAGCACCTTATCGATGACGACTTGCGTGAAAAGCGGGGTGACGAGGGCAAAGAGTTGCAGGAAGAAGGAGGCGAGCAGGACTTCGCCGAGCAACCACCGGTGTCTGACAATCGCGGGAATGAACCAACTGAAACCAAACGCAACATCCTCCGGGCGAAGAGCCGCCCGTTTGGTCACCAGGACAAGTTCCCCGCTCCACATCGCCTCGACTTGCGCTTGAGGCAACATCGTGGGCTGTGGCTGCTGCGGATCCTGCAGCAGCACATGACCAGCCTCCACTTTCGCCAGAAGTACACACCGTCCGTCGGTACCGACCGCCATGGCGGGAAGCGGCTTGTCGGCGAGGCCGGCCCAGGTTGCCCTGACCCGACCCGCCTTGAGCCCTACATGCGTAGCGGCACGCAGCCACTCACCGAGTGTGAGCGGCCGGCTCGCCTCCCCGAACTGATGCCGCAGCTGCGCGCCATCAGCCGCCAAGCCGTGGAACCGGGCCAGTAGCAACAGACAGTGGAGTCCCGTATCCGGGACGGGCAGACTGGTTTCGTGGGCGAGTGCGTCCATGGGGCTCGTGTTTCGTCTGGAAATGGATTACGACTGCGCGGTAGGAGTCCGTTGGAGGCCATTCACCATCGTGGTCAGTTGCTGCTGCAATCGCACCAGGGCATCAAGCGGGAGCGCGATGCGTGCGGCTCTGATCCCCTCAAGGTGCTTGGGTAAGGCCTCTCCCCGCTTCGCGAGCTGGGTGAGCGCCCCCAGTAAAGCAGGCTCCAGAAATCCGAAATCGGCATAGGCTAGGCCCTGAACGAGGCCGACATGGGTGTAGTTCACGAGGGTCGGCTGATCTGACGGACCGAGCGGTTTTAGACGAACATTGACTGCCACCGACTTCCCGCCCTGCGACTTGGATTCGTTCGCCTCTGCCATGCTGTGTCTCCTCTGATTGATAGAAGGTAATTCGACCTTCGACGAGTTCGCGGGCCTCGCCTTCGACAGGGGCGATCGTAAGCGGAGATCATTTGGCGGACTATTCCTCGGAAGATGGACGCGGGCAAAAACTTTGGTAGGCCAGGATACCTACCTAGAGAACGGTCACGTGACTCGTGGCGGAGCGTGTACCTGACAGAGCTGGGAGAGGCGTACGTAGGAAAGCTGGCGCGTGGGAGAGGGCGCGCGCCTCTAACAGAGCACTCAGTTCCGGCAAACCCGTTGCGCTCTCAGGAGGCGGATGCTGCTCAATTGAGGTTTGTAGACGGCGGACTTGTGTGTCGTCGGGGGCATGCTTACGATCTCCACTCACCAACCGGCGGACCTGGAAGGATGGCGAGAGGTGCCCTTACTGACCATTCGATGTACTGCCTGACCGTGTGGTTCGCGGCATGCCCTGCGGGAAGGCTAAGTTGGTCTTGCCCGCTCCAGCAGTTGGCCAGCGACGACATTGGATTGGGCCTGGAACACCGCTGAACAATACGGTGAGGCTCTCTCAATTCTTAGCAGCGCCGTTCCTGTCTGATTCAGCGTGGCGCAGGACTTCATCTTAAGCCCGCTTGAATT
>JACOEF010000930.1 GCA_024998705.1 Nitrospira sp. | reverse complement strand
TCCTCATCGCCGCCATGCCCTCCGCCGTCACGGCGGTCATTTTTGCAACCGACACGGGCCTGGACGAAGATCTCGTCACATCGATTGTGGCCCTCTCGATCTGCGTCGGCGTGGCGCTGCTGCCATGGCTGCCACAACTCGTCCGGCTGTTGTTGGGGTAAGCGGCACGGTGCGCGGCAATTGTATCTTTCATATCTTTCGAGTCTCTTCAGTCTGTCTACGCTCGAGACGTATTGCCTTGATCGCTTCGATCCCGAACCAGAACGACTGACAGACGCGGGAATATGGGCGCTCCCCGATGTGGACCAATTTCACATCTCGCCACTGTGGGAATGGCGTCACGTATTGTGATGTTTATACGACGGCAAAATTTGCCTGGCGCGCTTTGCGACAGGCCGAACCGCCGTCAAAACCTTCTATCTGTGCGAATGACCGAGGGTTTTACATTCCGCATCTTAGTCCTTTTAAAAAATGAACGGCGGTATGGGGCTTGCTCTATCCTTCCACCAGACACTGTGGAGGAATGATCATGCACGACTCTACGCTCTGGGCAAGTTGGTATGTCTGGCTGTTGGCGTTTCCCGCGCTGGTCATCGGCACCCTCATCTGGGATTGGGTGCAAGGACGACAGACCGTGCGAGTGCGACGGCGGCGCTAATACCACCCCTTCCCCGTCGCGGAACACAGACCTGTTCACTCCGGGCAGCCTCCGCCTCCCGCCCCGGTCATCGCATCACGCACAGCACATCTCCATTCGCCGCCCGCGACTCGCCGCATTGAGGACCGGTACCTCTCCGGTCACTACGCTGCGGAACCGTCCCAAATCCTCACAATTCTCCACCCCCTGGTAACCTTCCGGCCGAGACCTTCGGGTTTTACGAGTTCCACCTCGTAGCCCGATTGCCGTATGAAAGGGCCGCACATGATTCGCCGCTGCAGGAAGGGCCTCGCACATCCTGGCGGAGCAAC
>JACOEF010000929.1 GCA_024998705.1 Nitrospira sp. | reverse complement strand
GCGAGCTTGTGGGGCGTAGGTCTTGAGCTTGGTGCGGTTCATATTGCCAATCTCATGATCTCTTCTCAGCGGATCTCGATGCGTTCGTCCTTAGTGAGTTCCTGCTCCAACTCCGATCGCAGTGTCTTAAGAAATGCTTCGACATCCGCCTGCGTTTCCAAATAGGGAGATGCGACCAGCTTGGCCGGCTCCACTCCCCGTTTCTTCTTGAGAATAGGCTTGGGCTGCTCTCCTTTTTCCTTGGGCTGCTCTGTGGCTTTCCGAACAGATTCTTCTATCCGAGAGGTTGCAAGAT
>JACOEF010000409.1 GCA_024998705.1 Nitrospira sp. | reverse complement strand
TTCTTGTACTTGTGCTTGCGCATCTTCTTCCGGCGTTTCTTGAGGACACTCGCCATACGTTCAATCTCCAACTGCTAGGCGCGGGAGTCTAGTGGGTTTTGCTCTCAAAAGCAAGCCCTGATTACGCCCTCGTAGCTGTCTTCGTGCGCCGGCGCGGTTCGTAGCCGAGGCCCATGATCCGGTGAGGGGCTTGACTTGACCCGTTCTGCCAAGGTTCCTATACTGCGCCATGATTGAATTTTCTCCGCTTCGTTCCCATCCCATCGGTCGGGTTCTGCTGGCGCTGGCGCTGATGTTCATCGTCGGGTGTGCAGGAAAAACCCTGCAGTACAAGGACGATCACGATCGGATTGTCCGCATCGATCAGGCCGTGGAGTCGCTCCGTAAATCCTACGTAGAACGGGACCGCAGTGCGCTGGAGGCGTTGCTCCTCCCGTCAGGAAACCTGGACCAGGTGCAACGGGATATTCACAGCGACTTCGATACGTTTCGCGACATCCAGTTGGAGTTTTCTATCGAGCGCATTTTGATCGAAGGGGACAACATCGATGTGTTTGTCCATTGGCAGGGCCAGTGGAAGCGGGATCCTGCCGAGGTGGGCACGCGCCAGCGTGGCCATGGGCGATTAGCCTGGGTCGGCACGCAGTCCATTCTGCTCCGGGAAGCTCAAGGGGATCTGCCCTTCGGCATGGGCACGCGGGCAAGTCTGGGGGGCGACCCGGCACGCGGGCAAGCCAAGCCATAGTCATGTCTGTCAGACTGTCTTCCCCAAAAATTGAAACAGACTTTCTCGTGGTCGGCAGCGGTGTCGCGGGGCTGCGCGCGGCCATCGAGTTGAGCCGGGCGGGGCGTGTCTTGATGTTGACCAAGGGGCATCCTTTGGAAAGCAATTCCATGTATGCCCAGGGCGGCGTCGCGGTGGCGTTGAGCGAGGAAGATGATGTCGGCAGCCATTTGACCGATACGCTCAAGGCGGGCCATGGGCTCTGTCGGCGCGAAGCCGTGCGTGTGTTGGTCGAAGAGGGGCCGGACCGGATTCAAGAACTGATTGCCTGGGGCGCGAAGTTCGACAAGATCGGGAAGCGCTTCGCGTTCACGCGTGAGGCGGCCCATAGCCGGAGCCGCATGTTGCGCGCGCGCGGCGATGCCACAGGCAACGAGATGGTGCGCGCGCTCATGACCTATGCCGCGCGGCAGCCGCGTATTCAACGATTGGATCGGCGATTCACGGTCGATCTGGCGGTCGTTGACGGACGTTGTTGCGGCGCCATTGTGCTGAATGAAATGACGGGTGAGCGCGCGGTGTTACCGGCCAGTGCTGTGGTGTTGTCGACCGGTGGCGCTGGGCAGGTCTATGCGCGGACGACGAATCCGGGCAACGCCACGGGAGACGGCATGGCGATGGCGCTTCGGGCCGGGGCCTTGTTGATGGATATGGAGTTCGTGCAGTTTCATCCCACCTCCCTGTATCTGCCGTCGAGTCCGCCGTTTCTCCTGTCGGAGGCCATTCGAGGGGAAGGCGGTCAGCTGCGCAATATCAAAGGCGAGTTGTTCATGCATCGCTACCATCCGGACGGTGCGCTGGCCCCGCGCGATGTGGTGTCGAGGGCGATCTGGTCCGAAATGGCGGCAACACGCGCGCGCCACGTGTATTTGGATGTGACGCATCTGGGAGCGGCCTTCGTCAAGCGGCGATTCCCGACCATCTATGCGACCTGCCTGCGGTACGACATCGACATGACTGAAGAATGGATCCCTGTCTCGCCCAGCGCGCATTACATGATGGGCGGCGTCTGGACGGATGTGCAGGGAGCGACGACGTTGCCCGGCTTGTTTGCGGCCGGCGAGGTTGCCTGCAGCGGCGTCCATGGCGCGAATCGTCTGGCGAGCAATTCGCTGTTGGAAGGTTTGGTCTTCGGCATGCGGGCTGCGCAATCTGCGGTGGCCCATGCGGGACGATTCCCCGGGCCGGTGCACATGCCCTGCCTCGAAGAACTCGAACAGGGACGGCCGACGGATTTCGACGATCCCGAGAAGTTGCGAAGCTCACTGCGTCGCTTGATGTGGGGAAAGGTGGGGCTGGTGCGCTCGGGCGATTCGTTGATCAGCGCCTCCGCGCAACTGGTCCGCTGGATGCGACTGCTGACTAAGCCGTTTGCCTCGCGAGCGGCCCTGGAGGTCAAGAACATGGTGCAGGTCGCCCGTTGCGTCACGGACGCGGCGTTATGGCGAGAGAATAGTGTCGGGGCCCACTACCGTTCGGATTATCCGGAGCCCAATCGGCCTGGATGGCGGCAACACAGCCAGCTGCTGTTTACGGACGGTCGGACGAGCGGGTCGGCATCGAAGGAGCGAGCGCTCGTGCTTTCGCCCCCAGAGCCTGCGCGCGGTAAGCCCGGGAAGAAGAAAGCCGTTCGTTCGTAAGGAAAGTGCGATAGTACCGAAGCACCTTTTGGACATACTGCCTGGTTTCCGGGATTGGAGGAAGCCCTTGGTATCGCTCCACTGCATGTTCGCCGGCATTGTACGCCGCTAAGGCCAGCGGAAGATTTCCGTTAAACCGGTCCAGTAGCTGTCGGAGATATTTCGTCCCGCCGCCGATATTCTCATCCGGATTATAAGAATCTCGCACATCCAAACGCACGGCGGTCTGCGGCATCAGCTGCATCAGGCCGATGGCCCCGGCGCGAGACACCGCCAGCGGGTTGAAGTCGGACTCCGTCTTGATGATGGCGCGAATCAGCGCCGGATGGAGGCGATGGACTCTGGAATGTCGCGCGATCACCGGCTCCAATTCCCCATCCGAGATGACGGGGCGCGAGCGAGGTAGTTCAGCAATCACTCGTCTGTATCGAGGATCGTTCGGCACGTTGGTGAGAGAAATGGTGCCGTTGGCATCGATGTACTGATAGACGTCGGCCCGGCTGGGAAGGGCATTCAGGAGCAGTGCTGCGGCAACTGAGAAGAGAACGGCTGTACGACTGAAATAAGCCATCTGGATGGTGGATCCCGTGTAAGAGCCGAATCCCATTCGGATGTTTCAACCGTAGCATCGGACCCCTGACCTGTCAAAAACCTCTGGCCCAGGTTATCTCGATTGTATCCACCTAACCAATTGATATTATGGATACATATTTGCCTGTCTCTACGAGGATGGTTCGAGAAACCTCGTCCGGCTGTCGGCGAATCGCGTCTGCAGCCGACGTGTGAGGGGGCCCGGTCGACCGTCGCCGATGGCGAACGAATCGACCCTGCTGACCGGCATGATTTCCATGCTGGTATTGGTCAGGAAGCACTCCTCCGCGCGCTGAAGATCGGCGACATGATAGTGCCCTTCCCGAACGGGTAGGCCTTCCTCTTGCGCGAGGGTCATGACGATCGTTCTCGTGATGCCGTCTAAGATGCCGCAGTCTAGTACCGGGGTATGGAGAGTTGTGCCGGAGATGAAAAAGAGGTTGCTCACCGTGCATTCGGTCAACTCGCCTTTCCAATTCAAAAAGAGGCTGTCAAAGGTGCCGGCCGCAATCGACTCACGCTTGGCGAGAATGTTGTTCAGGAAATTGGTGGACTTGATGTGCGGAGACAACGCTTCGGGCAGATTCCGCCTGGTGTGAGCGACGGTCAGCGACACACCCTCGCGTGAGAGAATGGGGGGAGAGGGGGGAAGCGTTTTCGTCATGATGACCACCGTGGCCTGCGGGCACAGACTGGGATCCAGACCAATGTCCCCCGCGCCGCGTGAGACGGTGATGCGGAGGTACGCATCCGTCTGCTCGTTGCCGACCCCATTCCGGCGCATCGCTTCATGGAGCAACTCCGGCCATTGCGACTCCGGGATGGGAATGTCCAGGCCGATGGCGTCGGCGGAGCGCCGGAGTCTGGCCAGGTGTTGGTCGCGCATGAAGATGCGGGGTCCATAGGAACGAAGGGTTTCATACACGCCGTCGCCATAGAGAAATCCATGGTCAAATACGGAGACCACGGCCTCTTCCTTGCGCACAAACCGATCACTGAGAAATACCCACATCAGCGGCCAGCCTCCAGGATTTTAAAAAACGCGCCCGCCTTGGCGAGCGTTTCGTCATATTCGCGGTCGGGATCTGAGTCTGCCACAATGCCGGCGCCGACTTGGAGATACCCTCCGTTCTTGGTCAGTACGAGCGTACGAATGAGGATGTTCAAATCCAGGTCGCCGCTCCAGCTGAAATAGCCCAATGCGCCGGTATACAGTCCGCGTCGCACCGGCTCTAGCTCTTCGATGAATTCCATACAACGGAGTTTAGGGACACCGGTGATCGTTCCGCCGGGGAACACGGCTTTCACCAGGTCGAGTGCTGAGATGCCCGGTCGCAGGGTGCCGACCACGTCGGACACCAGGTGGCTGACATGCGAATACTGTTCAATGGTCATGAACTCATCGACCCGCACCGAACCGTAGCGGCAGACCTTTCCGAGGTCGTTTCGTTCCAGATCCACCAGCATCACATGTTCGGCGCGTTCTTTGGGATTGGCAAGCAACTCCGCGCGCAGCCGTTGGTCCTGTTGCAGCCCGGTGCCACGCGGCCTGGTGCCGGCGATGGGCCTGGTGTCGGCCTGCGAGCCGGCCAGCCGCACGAGCCGTTCAGGAGAACTGCTGACGAGGCTGAGGTCGGGGAATCGGACGAGCCCTGCGAACGGCGCGGGATTGATGCGGCGGAGACGGCGATAGAGTTCGGTGGAGTATCCTTCGTATCCGGTGGCCGAAGCGGCGGCGTTGAGGTCGAGCGTAAAGCGGTGCGACAAATTGGCCTGATAAATATCGCCAGCGGCGATATAGTCCTGGCAACGTCGCACCCGAGTTTTGTAGGCCTCGCGCGATTGGCTGGGCACAAAGTTCGCTTGTGTGGGCCAGTGCGAGCAGGTAGGGGGCGCGACCGGGCTCGTGAGGCGGGCCTCCAGCTCAGCTAGCCGGTCACAGCCCTCCCGGTAGAGTTTCTCCCGAGGTTCCGCCTGAAATCGTGATAAGGGAGGGCAATACATCAGGTAGAGCTGTCGCGTATGGTGATCGACGGCGGCGACCACGTCGAAAAAGGCCATGTTCAGTTCAGGGAGGTGGAGATCGTCGGCGGCCAAGGACGGAAGCGATTCAAACGACCGCACGAGATCGTAGCTGAGGTATCCGACGGCACCCCCATAAAACGGCGGGATGCCTTCCGGTTTTGCAATGATTGATTCATCGAGTGTGTGCTGGAGGGCCTGAAGGCCGGATCCTTGGTAGTGCCGGCTCTGTTCCCCGGTCTCGATCCGGTATTCCTGGGCACGACTTGTGAGGGTGAGGTAGGGGTCGCGTCCGAAAAATGAATAACGCGCGGTGGTGTCGGTGCCATTGGCGCTTTCCAGGAGAAAAGAGGAACGTTCCGCCGGGGCTAGCCGACAGTGCAACTCGAACGCGTCGGCGTTCGGTTGTGGGCGCACGACCACCAATGGTTGCGGTGGTCCGCTTAGGAAGGCCTTATCAGAGGAAAAACTCATGAACCTGCGTGTCACAGGGGGTGGTACACCTGAGGAAATGACTATACCGCATCGAGCGGCCGGGTCATAGGTGGCCAACTTCTTGACAAGTCCCCAACGAATTTGCTTGAATGGCGCGCCCGCCGATGGGTGCACTCCCTCCGATTGCGCAAAGGAGTGCTGCACGTGAGCATCTGATGCCCCCCTCTCAGGATCCGTTATATGCGGGGCTCGGGCAGGCTGTCCGGATCGGGACGGAACTGCTCGCTGCGTTGATCGTCGGGGGAGGACTGGGGTGGGTCGTGGACACCTATCTACTTGATGCTAATCCATGGGGATTGGTGGTCGGGCTGGGGTTCGGGGCCGCAGCCGGCGTACGGAGTGTCTATCGATCGGCGCAGCGGTGGCAGAGTTAACCAGAATCGTCTGAGTGATAAAGGATCATCGTGGAAGAAAGTCCGTTACATGCGTTTGAATTGCACGATCTGATTCCGTTGGTGCCGGCCGGGGTGGATATTTCCATCAACAAGGCCGTCATTCTAATGTGGGTGATCGTCGGTCTGGTGGCGTTTCTGATGATCTCGGCTGCGGCGGCCCGTAAGTTGGTGCCGGGCAAATTGCAGAACATGGCCGAATTGATCGTCGAGTTCATTCGCGGAATTATCATGGACACGATGGGCGAGCCCGGGATGAAATATTTCCCGCTGATCGCCACGTTGTTCCTCTTTATTCTCTTTGCCAATCTGATCGGGTTGATTCCCGGTTCCTATACCGTCACGAGCCAGATTATTGTCACGGCGGTGTTTGCCGTCGGGATTTACGGGTTGAGTATCGTGCTCGGGTTTTCCCTTCACGGAATGAAGTTCCTCGGCATTCTCGTGCCGCCCGGTACTCCGGGTTGGCTTTTGCCGTTGATGATTCCGATTGAATTGATCAGTCAGTTGGCGCGCCCCATTTCCCTGGCCGTGCGTTTGTTTGCGAATATGACCGCCGGCCACGTCATTTTGGGCGTGTTGTTCGGGCTGGCGATCAGCGGAGGGCTGCTGATTGGATGGTTGCCGTTTGCGTTTACGATCGCCATGAACGGCCTCGAAGTCGGTATCGCGTTTATTCAAGCCTATATTTTTACCGTGCTGAGTTGTGTGTATCTGGGTGATGCGGTTACCCTGCACGGTCATAGCGAGCACGCACACTAGGTCGAGTTGTCTACATAAGGGAGGAGAGGACAAACAATGGATGCAGCAGCAGCAGCGTTGGTGGGTATGGGATTGGCGGCGGCAGGATTTGCCGGGGCCGGCGTGGGCATCGGGTATATCTTCGGGAAAATGATCGAGGCCGTGGCCCGGCAGCCGGAAGCGGAAGGTCGCGTCGGCAAGTACATGTGGATCGGATTCGCGTTGGTCGAAGCCATCGCACTGTACGGGCTGGTCATTGCGTTCATCATCATGGGCTTGCGTAAGTAGTCGTTTCGACGGCGGAGCCCTGATGCTGGGGCCTATTCCCGGCTCAGAACCTCAACTCATTTGGGTACTAGACTATGCCTCAATTTGAATCACATTTCTTTTCGTCCCTGATCTTCTGGGAGATCCTCTCCTTCGGGATTCTGTTCTTCCTGCTCTACAAGTATGCGTTTCCCAGCTTGTTGGGCATGCTGGAAGAGCGCGAGAAAAAGATCAAGGACAGTCTCGATCAGGCGGAACGACACCGTTCCGAAGCCGAGCGCAGGCTGAAGGAATACGAAGCCAAGCTGGCGACGGCGGCCAAAGATGCAGAGGCGCTTTTGGGACAGGCCAAAGAACGCGCGCAACGCCTGATGGAAGAGAACGAACAGCGCATGACGGCGGATGCGGAACGCATCCAGGGTGATGCGACTCGCGAAATCGAGACTGAGCGCCGGAAGGCCATCCAGGATATCCGTTCGCAAACGACCGACTTAGCGATGATGGTGGCTGAGAAAGTCGTTGGGCGGGCACTGACGGACGGCGATCATCGTCGCCTGGCGGACGAAGCCCTCGATGCCCTCGCAAAAAGCTACCAGAGCCGGAATTAGCCTCTCTTACGCCGGGGGGGTCAGACTCACGCCCCCCTGGCGGTATCCTTCCAAATCAACCGTCACGAACCGATAGCCGAGTTTCTTCAGGGTTTCGGCCAACCGTTCGCGGCGTCCCGGCTGTAACAATCCAGGCAGCTCCTCGACGGCCATCTCGATTCTGGCGATTTCCCCGTGGTCCCGCACACGATATTGGCGAAAGCCTTCTTGTGCGAGAGCCGCTTCCGCACGTTCCACACGGGAGAGGGTGCTGCGGGTGATCGTGATGCCGCGCGGCACGCGGGAAGAGAGGCAGGCGGCTGCCGGCTTATCCCAATTGGAGAGGCATAGCTCTCTCGCGACGTCGCGAATATCGGCCTTGGAGAATCCAGCTTCGAGCAAGGGGCTGCGGACGCCCCGTTCGCGAGCGGCCTTGAGGCCGGGGCGGTCGTCTCCCAGGTCATCCACGTTCGTGCCGTCGACAATGTGTCCCGTTGCATATTCATCCCGGAGTGTTTCGAGGAGGGAGTACAAGTCGGTCTTGCAGTGGTAACAGCGGGTGGCATCATTCCGGACGAAGTCCGGGATTTGGAGTTGGTCAGTTTCAACGATACGATGGCGCGCGCCGATCTCTGCGGCGATGTTTCGCGTGGCCTCCAACTCACTGGCCGGAAGGGTAGGAGAGACGGCTGTTACGCCGACGGCCTGGACGCCCAGCTCCTCATGCGCCAGTTTGAGGACGAGGGAACTGTCGATCCCGCCGGAAAAGGCCACGATGACCGAGCCCATCTCGCGAAGGATCTGTCGTGCCCGGGCAACTTTGTCGACCAACGGAGTTGTGGAAACCATGGGATTCTAGATCTGTGCGGCCAGGCCGCGGGAGAGTGGCCGGCTATTGTTTAACTTTGGCCTTGGCGATCGATCCGACGACGACCAAGGCGTAATGTTGGGGATCGAGATACTGTTTGGCAACGCGCAGCACGTCGTCCTTCGTGACTTTCTCGATCGCTCTTGGGTACTGCGTGAAATAGTCTAGTCCGAGGTTGTAGAGCTCGACTTGGGCGAGGACATTCGCCAGTTTCGCGCTGGAATCGACCCGCAGGGGGAAGCTGCCGACGATGAACGATTTGGCTTCATTGAGCTCCTGGTCCGTGACCATGGCATCGCGCATCCCCTTGATTTCCGTCAAGACACCCGCGATGGCCTGGTTGGTGACGTCGGTTCTGGTCTGCAGGCTGATGAAAAACGCGCCCGGCATCAATCTGGTGTCGAACTGGCTCATGATCCCGTAGGCCAGCCCTTGTTTGTCGCGAATGGAATCCATGAGCCGGGAGGAGAACCCTCCGGCGCCTAAGATATAGTTCATGACCGTGACGGCATAGTAGTCTGGATTCGTCCGGCTGATGCCGGTGTGGCCCAGGACGATGGTCGACTGCGTCAGATCCTTCTCGATGAGTTGGACCATTTTACGATCGATGGCCGCCGGTTTTTTGAGCTGGTAGGGCGGTGGAGGCCCCTTTTTCCACGAGCCAAAATGGGTCTGGACCAGCATCGCCGCCTGATCCTGCGTCAGGTCCCCGACAATGACCAGGATCGTTTGATTCGGCAGGTATTCCCTGGCGTGAAATTGCTGAATGTCCGCAACCGTAATTTTGTTGAGCGTCTCTTCCGTGCCATGGGCCGGCCAGCTGTATGGATGGCCATGAAAAATCAATTGGTGGAAGGCTTTCATCGCCACGTTCCCGGGATCATCGTCATCACTGACGATTTCCCCGAGGATCTGCGTGCGGACACGTTCGACTTCCTGCTTATGGAACGCGGGATGTTGGAGCATATCGGCTAAGAGCGTAAAGCCGAGGTCCGCATCCTTCTTGAGCACGCGCGCGGAGGCGGTGGTAAAGTCTTCCGTTGCATGGGCTCCCAGAGAGCCTCCCACAAAATCGATCTGTTCGGCGATTTGTCGAGATGTTCGGGTCACGGTGCCTTCATCCAGGAGACTGGCGGTCAGATTGGCCAGTCCTGCTTTGTCGGGCGGATCCTGCGCCGATCCCACCTTGACCAGCGCGTGGATTTCCACCGTTGGAAGAAAATGCTGTTCCAGGAACAACACGGTCATGCCGTTGGAGGTGACAGAGCGGGTGGGGACGATCTCCGCGGCCTGCGACGGGGCGAATGACAGGCTGAGCGCCAGAGACAGCAGGCTTGCCAGGGGCCAGCCTGCGGGGCGGCGGTGGTGTTGGCGTGGAAGAAGGGTGATTAGTTGTGGCGTCATCGAGATCGCTCGCTAGTGAGGTTGTGTCGGTGACGCGGCTTGGGTTTGCGGAGGCTGAGGAATCAGGGTTCCTGTCGTGCGCATATCGGCCGTCAGGTATTGGGATGCCACCCGTTGAACGTCCTGTGCGGTGACGGCGCGGGTACGCTCCACAAACTGGCTCACTTTGCGCCATCCGGCCCCGATGGTTTCGGCTTCTCCCAGCAGCATAGCTTGGCGGAAATTCGAATCTTGTTCGAAAATGTGAGCCGCTTCGATCTGATTTTTTGCGCGCTGGAGTTCGAGTTCGCTCGGCGGCTCAATTTGGATCCGTTGAATTTCTTTGAGGACTGCCTCCTCGACCGCTTCAACCTTCTCGCCGGGTTTGACCACGGCATAAAAGTAGAACAGCCCCGGATCGGCTTGCATCAGTCCATAGTCTGCGCCCACTGCCAGGGCGGTCTTTTGTTCGTAGACGAGGCTTTGATAGAGCCGGGCACTTTTGCCGTGAGATAAGATCGATTCGAGTACGTTCAGGGCATACGAATCGTTGCTGGAATAGTTGGGTGCGCGGTACCCCATCATGACGAACGGCACCTGCTCTTCTCGTTTGAGGAGGAAGCGGCGTTCGCCGTGTTGCGGCGCTTCGGTTACGGCCCGAGCCTTGGGGGATGGCCCTTTCGGGATCGGTTCGAAGAGTTTCGCAATGGTCGGGAGGAGTGTGTCCGCCTTGATGTCGCCGACCACGAGCAGGGTGGCGTTGTTCGGTGAATAGTAGGTGTCATAGTGGCGCTGGAGATCATCGAGGTTCATCGCGTCAAGATCGGAGAACCACCCGATCACCGGCCAGTGGTAGGGGTGACTCATGAAGGTCTGTGCAAACAGGGCTTCGACCAGCGCACCTTGGGGATCGTCTTCGTTGCGCAACCGGCGTTCTTCTTTCACCACTTCCCGCTCGGTCTTGAATTCGTTCGCGTCCAAAATCAGCCCCTGCATGCGATCGGCCTCGAGTTCGAGCGCCAGCGTCACGCGATCAGCGGCCAGATTTTCAAAGTAGGCGGTAAAGTCCTGGCTTGTGAAGGCATTGTCCATTCCGCCGTTTTTGCGAACCAGGCGGGAGAAGGTGCCTTTGGGGTACTTGGCTGTGCCCTTGAACATCATATGCTCAAGCATGTGCGACAACCCGGCCCGGCCCATGACCTCGTTTCGTGAGCCCACCTTGTACCAGACTTGCACGGTCGCCACCGGCGCCTTCGGAACTTCCACGAGGATGACTTTCATGTCGTTGGATAACGTGTATTCCTTGGGTTCGACGGCATGAGCCGGGGACGTCCGGCCGGCGAACAGGAAGACGCTGAGAATCGAACAGGCGAGGATGCAGAACCGAACAGATGTTGAGTTGGGAATTGTGCGCTGGTTAGACATGTACGAAGAACATGCTAACAACGGGTCTGAATCTGTGTCAAGGCAACGTGGGCTTCTGCGGTATCGAGGCGTCCGAGTTGGCCGCAGGCGCCCAATACATCGCGGCCGCGGCTGCGGCGAAGATAGACGTCCACATGGCCTCGTCGAAGGGTGTCCTGAAAGGTGTCGATCACCGCGTCTGAGGGGCGTCGGTAGGGATTGCCCGGAAACGGATTGAAGGCGATCAGGTTGACCTTGCAGCGGAGGCCTCGAAGCAGCTTCACCAATCGGGTGGCATCCTCGGCGCGATCGTTGATGCCTGCCAGGAGCACATATTCGAAGGTCAAGCGATCGCGGTCTGCCAGTGGATAGGCCCGACAGGCTGCGAGCAGAGCGTCGAGTGAATGGAGCCGGTTGGCCGCGGGCATGAGTTGGTGGCGGAGTGCATCGGTGGTCGCATTCAAGGAGATGGCCAGGTTCACCTTGAGGGGAGCCACGTCCTTGATCCGTGAGGCGAGTCCGGCGGTGGAGATCGTGATGCGGCGGCCCGAGAAGCCCAGGCCCCAGGTTTTGTTGGTGAGGCGGGTCACGGCATCGGCCACGGCATCCAGGTTGGCGAGGGGCTCACCCATGCCCATGAAGACCAGGTTCGTCAATCGCTGGCCCTCCTGCAAATGC
>JACOEF010000590.1 GCA_024998705.1 Nitrospira sp. | reverse complement strand
TGGCGGTAACGTTCCACCAGAAGCTCGGCAGCCTGCATCAGAAAACGCAGCGTGTCGTTGCGATGGCGGCGCATGTGGCCGGACAACTTGGCGATGACCGACTGGTTCAGGAGAGCCGGCGTGCAGCGGAGCTCAGCAAGGCCGACCTGTTGACCGGGATCGTCGGGGAGTTTCCGACCCTCCAGGGCCTGATGGGCGGGGAGTATGCCAAACATGACGGCGAATCTCCGGTGATCAGCGCCGCGATCCGTGAGCAGTACATGCCGCGCGCCATGGAAGGGGAGTTGCCCGAGTCGCTCGCGGGAAAGGTGCTGTCTTTGGCGGACCGGTTGGACAGCATCGCGGGATTTTTTCTCGTGGGCTTGGTCCCGAGCGGGTCCGAGGATCCCTTTGCCCTCAGACGCCATGCCACGGCCATTGTGCGTATTGTTATCGAGGGGCAGTTGCGGTTGGATCTCGCCCAAGCCGTGCGGGCGGCGCAGGATGTGCTGAGCGGCCAGAATGTGGCGGCGGCGCCCCAGTCAGGCAAAGGCGGCCCTCCCGATGTCATTGGTTTTCTGTTCGAGCGGGTCCGTTTCTACGGAAAGAGCGCGCATCAGTTGCGAGACGATGTGATGGAAGCCGTCTTGAAGTCGGCGGATCGGCGGGCCATCGACCTGACGGACCTCTTCGATCGGATGAAGGCGTTGCAGCAGATCACCGTGCGGGCGGAGTTCGACCCTCTGATCGTGGGGTTCAAACGCGCTCACCGGCTGACCGAGAAGGAACAGTGGGATTGCAAGTCCGTCGAGTCCGGTCTCTTCCGGGAGGGCGCGGAGTCTGCCTTGCATCAGACCGTGCAGAGCAGTCAGCAGGAGTATGCGGCGGCGATGCGCGACGGGCAGTACGGGCAGGCGCTTGATGTGTTGGTTCGAATGAAGGGTCCAATCGACGACTTTTTCAACGCGGTGATGGTGAACGCCGACGATCCGGCGGTGCGCGGAAACCGGCTGTCCCTGTTGAAGAGCGTCGACGATTTGTTCATGTCATTCGCTGATTTCTCCCAGATTATGGTACAAGGGACGTAGCGGATGGTGAACGTGTGGACTCTACGTCAGAGACCCTTCCTGAGTCACCCGAGGCGAGTGCCGCGGCCCAACTGAGGTCGAGCAAGGTCCGGCGGTTTGCGTCCGGCATCAGCGTCGTCATGATGGTGGTGTGCAACGCGGTGTTCCTCTTCGGCATCTGGGTGACCGGCGTCAACTTCGAACGGCTGGTGAGGACACCGGATATCTATGACTCCAGACAAGACATTTGCTTGCGACTGGCCTACCAGCATGTTCCCGGTTCGGAGAACCCGGTGCAGTTCTGCTCGGAGTGGCTTAACCTTGCCGATCCGACCGGGAAGACCCATACGTTTCAAAAAGACGCACAACTCAAGCAGGGCGCAGACGGGAAGTTTTATTTCGATTATGGGCCGTTCGTGGACTACCGGCTTTTTGCGTGCGGCGCGTTCGTGGTGGGGATCATCGTGTGCGGCATTCGTGTGACCAGGCACGTTGTGAACCGCTATCGCTTGCGATTGGAAGCCGCCGCCCGCCATTCGGTTCCGACTCATTGACCTCATAGCACAAGGAGAGCGTCGCGTGGCCAAGAAATACG
>JACOEF010000047.1 GCA_024998705.1 Nitrospira sp. | reverse complement strand
CTATTATTTCGGAGATGGGAAAGCCGAAGGCACCGGCAACATGAAGGAGCTCCTCGGCGGCAAAGGTGCCGGACTGGCCGAGATGACGAACCTCAAAGTGTCCGTTCCTCCCGGCTTTACGATCTCTACCGAAGCCTGCGTCGAATATTACAAACGCGGCAAGGCCTATCCGCCCGGCATGATGGACGAAGCGCTGCACGCCCTCAAGCGGATCGAGCGGTCGATGAAGGCCGGCTTCGGCGATCCGGACAATCCGTTGTTGGTCTCCGTGCGCTCAGGCGCCCGCGCGTCGATGCCCGGCATGATGGATACCGTGTTGAACGTCGGCCTGACGACCGAGACCGTGCACGGTCTGGCCCTCAAGACGAAGAACGAGCGATTTGCGCAGGACAGCTACCGCCATTTCATCGGTATGTTCGGCAGCATCGTGATGGGGGTCAATCGCGAGCATTTCGAGGACATCCTCAAACATAAGAAACGGGATCTCGGTGTGACGCAGGACACGCATCTCGATGCCAAGGCGCTGAGTGAACTCGTCGTCAGCTTTAAGGAGCTGGTGAAGGAAGAGACCAAGCGGGATTTTCCCGATGATCCGCTCGAGCAACTGCGCATGGCGATCAACGCCGTGTTGTCCTCCTGGTACGGAGCCCGGGCGGGGACCTATCGACGGCTCTACAATATTCCAGAAACCTGGGGTACCGCGGTCAACGTGGTGGCCATGGTGTTCGGCAACATGGGCGAAACCAGCGGCACCGGCGTGGCGTTTACGCGCGATCCCGCGACCGGACAGCGGAATTTCTTCGGCGAGTGTCTGACGAACGCGCCGGGCGAGGATGTCGTGGCCGGTATTCGTACGCCGCTGCCCGTCAACGAACTCGAAAAGTTCATGCCGCAAGCCTACAAGGATCTCGAAACGACCTACAAAAAGCTCGAGCGCCATTACCGGGACATGCTTGACCTGGAATTCACGATCCAGGAAGGCAAGCTCTATATGCTGCAGACCCGCGTCGGGAAACGCACGGGTGTGGCGGCTGTCCGGATTGCGGTGGACATGGTGAAGGAAGGCCTCATTACTAAAAAAGAGGCGCTCCAGCGTATCGGGCCCGATCAACTGGCGCAGTATCTCTATCCGATCTTCGACGCGAAGGAAGAATCGCGCTGCACGCCGCTCGGTAAGGGGTTGCCCGCCGGTCCCGGCGCCGCCGCTGGAAAACTTGCGTGGACGGCGGATCGTGCGGTGGAGATGAAAGCCTCTGGCGATCGCGTGGTCCTTGTCCGGCAGGAGACCAGCCCGGACGATATTCACGGCATGAACGCCGCGTTGGGGTTTTTGACGGCGCGCGGCGGCATGACGTCCCATGCAGCCGTTGTGGCCCGGCAGATGGGGAAAGTCTGCGTGGCCGGTTGTGAAGCGATCGAGGTGCTGGATAGTCAATCGGTGCGCATCGGGACCCAGGTGTTTCGCGAGGGAGACTATCTGTCGGTCAACGGCTCGACCGGCAACGTGTACGGCGGCGACATTCCCGTCGTGGAATCAGAAGTGATTCAAGTGCTGCAGGGCAAAATGGAAGCCTCGGCGTCCGAGAAATACCAAATGTTCGAGTCGGTGCTGAAGTGGGCCGACGGTGTGCGCAAGCTGAAGGTCCGGGCGAATGCGGATGTGCCGGACCAAGCCCGTATCGCGCGAAGTTTCGGCGCTGAAGGCATCGGTCTCTGCCGGACGGAACATATGTTTTTCGCCGAAGACCGCATCCAGATTATGCAGAAGATGATTCTGGCCAGGAAACGCGAAGAGCGGGAAATGTACCTGGATCAGCTCTTGCCGCTGCAAAAACAGGATTTTATCGGCCTCTATCGCGAGATGAAGGGGTTTCCGGTTACGATCCGGCTGCTCGATCCGCCGCTGCACGAATTCCTGCCGAAGCGCGAAGATCTCATGGTCGAAATCGCTCAACTCGAACTCACCAGCGGCGCGCCGACGGTGTTGGAAGAAAAGAAGCGGTTGTTGGCTCGGGTGGAAGAGTTGCACGAATTCAATCCCATGCTGGGCCTGCGCGGATGCCGTCTTGGGATTACGATGCCGGAAATTACCAAGATGCAGGCGTGTGCGATCATCGAAGCGGCCTGTGAACTGGCCAAAGAAGGCACGAAGATCGTGCCGGAGATCATGATTCCGCTGGTCGGTATGGTCTCGGAGATGAAGGCGCAGAAAGATCTGATCCGCGAAGTGGCCACGGACACGATGAAGCGGTACGGCGTGAAGCTGTCGTACCTGGTCGGTACCATGATCGAGTTGCCGCGCGCCGCTGTGACTGCCGATCGTATCGCGGAGGAGGCCGAGTTCTTCTCCTTCGGGACGAACGATCTGACGCAGACCACGTTCGGGTTCTCCCGCGATGATGCCGCGAAGTTCATCGATTTCTATAAGACGGCCAATATTCTCGACAGCGATCCGTTTGCGGTGCTGGACCGGGAAGGCGTCGGCTCACTCATGCGCACGGCCATTGCCGGCGGTCGCAAGACCCGCCCGACGATCAAGTTGGGCATTTGCGGAGAGCATGGCGGCGATCCCAGCTCCGTGGAATTCTGTCATCAATTGGGCCTGGACTATGTGAGTTGCTCACCCTACCGGGTCGGCATTGCGCGATTGGCTGCGGCGCAGTCGGCGCTGACGGAGGCCGAGGCGGAAAAGGCGAAATCGAAGCCGAAGCCGAAGCCGAAGAAGGTTCAATCGAGCATCAAGCGGGCAGTGAAATCCAAGCCGGCCAAGAAGGCTGTGACGCCTGCGCCGACGAAGAAGCGGCCTGTCGCCAAGCGCGTGGTCCGTCGCCCCAAGCGTACGAAACGGTGAGGTCGTCTTCCCGCGATCGTGACTACATGACCCGGGCGCTTCGCCTCGCGGCGAAGGGCCGGGGATCCACCAGCCCGAATCCTATGGTCGGCGCCGTGGTGGTGGCCGGCGGCCGGATCGTCGGTCAGGGGTCCCACCGCAAGGCGGGCGGCCCGTATGCCGAAGTCATCGCCCTCAGCCAGGCCGGCACAAGGGCGAGAGGCGGGACCCTCTACGTCACCCTCGAACCCTGCAGTCATCTCAACAAACGCACCCCGCCTTGTGTTCCGCTGGTCATTGCCCCCGGAGTCCGCCGCGTCGTGGTGGCCATGGTCGATCCCAACCCGCAGGTGAAGGGCAAGGGGGTTGCGCAGCTGACGCGGGCAGGGATTCGTGTCGATGTCGGCTGCGGCGAAACCGAATCGAGGCAGCTCAATGAAGCCTATCTCCATTGGGTGCAGACCGGTCGTCCGTTTACGATCCTGAAAGCGGGGATGACGCTGGACGGGCAGATTGCCACTGCGGGCGGCGAGTCTCAATGGATTACGGATGAAGCTGCCAGACAGCAGGCCCATCGGTTACGCGCCGATGTCGATGCGATTCTGGTCGGGATCGGCACGGTGCTGCGCGACAACCCACAGTTGACCGCGAGGGTGACCGACGACCCGCCGCGGCTGGCTCCGCGGCAGCCGTTACGCATTGTGCTCGATAGTCGATTGCGGATTCCCCTCAAGGCCAAGGTGCTGCAGGACCAGCAGATCGCTCATACATTAATCGCCACGACTGCGGCAGCGTCAGTGCGTAAAATTGAGCGCATGAGGGGAATGGGAATCGATGTGTTGGTCTTGCCGAAATCCGGTCGTCATGTGAAATTGCCGGTCTTG
>JACOEF010000351.1 GCA_024998705.1 Nitrospira sp. | reverse complement strand
TACTCGACGAGATCCAGCTTGATGCGTAGCTCCTTCAACTGATCGGCGCTCACGCCGGAAGGCGCCTCAGTCAGCGGACATTGCGCGCGTTGCGTCTTGGGAAAGGCGATGACATCGCGAATCGAATCGGCGCCGCCCAGCAGCATGATCAGCCGGTCGAGCCCGAATGCGATCCCCCCGTGCGGTGGGGCACCATACTCCAGCGCTTCGAGCAGGAACCCGAACTTGGCCTGCGCCTGCTCCTTGCCGATCCCCAAGAGATCGAGAATCCGAAATTGGATATCGCTCCGATGATTACGAATGCTGCCGCCGCCGATTTCACTTCCATTCAGCACCATATCGTAGGCCTTGGCCCGGGCCTTCAACGGCTCCGTGTCGAGGAACGGCAGGTCTTCATCCATCGGTGCGGCGAAGGGATTGTGCATGAAGATATAGCGTTTCTCTTCCGGCGAGTAGTCCAGCAGCGGAAACTCCGTCACCCACAAGGGCTTCCAGGCGGTCTTGTCGATGAGATTCAATTCCTCGCCGAGCAACAAACGAATGCGGCCGAGAACATCATGCACGATGGCAGGCTTGTCCGCGCCGAAGAGCACCAGATCGCCCGGCTTCGCCTCCGGCAAGGCTGCCGCAAAGGCCTTCGCATCGAGAAATTTGGCAATCACCGATTCCAACTGCCCGTCCGCAGTCACCTTCAACCAGGCCAACCCCTTAGCGCCGAAGCTTTTCGCCGTTTCACCGAGTGCGTCGATACGACTGCGCGCGATGGAGGCTCCGCCGGAGACAATCAGTGCCTTCACGAGTCCGCCTTTGGTCGCCGCGTCTTTGAACACTTTGAATTCGCTCTTCGCGGCAAATGCCGTGACATCGTGCAGGGGCATGCCGAAACGAAGGTCCGGCTTATCCGACCCATAGCGCCCCATCGCGTCGGCATACGTCATCCGCGGAAACGGCGTCGGCAGCTGCACCCCGCCGGCATCCTTGAAGACAGAGACGATCATCCGCTCCATGAGCGACATGACCTGTTCACGATCCACGAACGACAGTTCGAGATCGATCTGGGTAAATTCCGGTTGGCGGTCGTTGCGAAGATCTTCGTCGCGGAAGCAGCGGGCGATCTGGTAATAGCGATCGACTCCGCTCACCATCAACACCTGCTTGAACAACTGCGGCGACTGGGGCAGCGCATAGAACATCCCCGGATTCACTCGGCTTGGCACCAGATAATCACGAGCGCCTTACGGCGTACTCTTGGTCAACACGGGGGTTTCCACTTCCAGAAACTGCTCTGCATTCAAGAATGCCCGTACCGCCTGCATGATCCCGTGACGCAATCCCAACAACCGCTGCATCCGTGGTCGCCGGAGATCCAGATAGCGGTACTTCAATCGAAGGGACTCGGTGATCTCAAGGTCGTCCTCGATCATGAACGGCGGCGTCTTGGCTTCATTGAGAATCTCGACGGCATCCACGAACACTTCGATCTCACCGGTGGGGAGGTTCGTATTCTTGGACTCATCCGGCCTGGCCATCACCTGGCCGGTCACCGACACGACGCATTCGCTACGCAGCGTATGCGCCGCCTGATGGACCGCCGCATTCCGCTCGGCGTTGAACACCACTTGCGTCAATCCCGTTCGATCACGCAGATCGATGAACAGCACCGTGCCGTGATCCCGGCGACGTTGCACCCATCCGTTCAATACCACCTGCTGGCCGACTTGCGCCCTGGTCAATTCCCCGCACCGATGGGTCCTGATCTTCATGCTCTTCTCCGCGTTGAGGGCCGAGATTTTCCGGCTGGGCCTCGCGGTCCCGGGCGCGAAGCCGATGATCCGCCGCGCCGCTTCTGTTGAAAGTTCTGGCCGGGACCAGGGCGCCGATCCGTCGTGCCACGACCGGGGCCTTGAGGTTTCGCGCCGGATCGAAGCCGCTGAAATCCTCCTCCGGACTGAGGACGCTGCGGTTTTTGGTCAGGCCCGGTAGGACGCGAGCCAGCGCCACGGTCAGCCCCCTGCGGAATCGGACCGGCCTGAGATCGCTGAAAGCCCGCCCCTTTGACGGGACGACGAAACTTCGCACCGGGGCTCATCGGACGCCGCGTGGTCCCACGACCAGAGCGTGGCGGTTTCGCACCGGCTAGAGACCGCTGAGACCGTGGGCCCCGTTCAGAGCGTTGCACTTTTGGTCCGCGCCCTGAACGTTCAGGCTTGGGCGGGCGAGGTGGAGCCGGTGCCGTCGGCGGCATCCAGCGGGTCGGCTTTCCCGACGCATCCAGTTCAGGCCGTTCGGCCCTAGCCACCCGATCTTCGACCAGCTCCCGCAACCGATTCGCCTCGCGGTCGGTCAGGAATCGATATTCTCGCGGGGCTAAGTCGCCCAAAAGCAAAGGCCCCATGCGAACGCGCACGAGCTTGATGACCGAATGCCCCACGGCCTCGACCATCCGCTTCACCTGATGTTTCCGGCCCTCGTGAATCGTGACCTCGAGCCAGGAATTGCTCTCCGCCTTGCTGACCTTATTTACCTTCGCCGGCGCAGTGAAGCCGTCTTCCAATTTGACGCCTCGTTCAAGGGCTTCGATCTTCGCATCATCGAGCACGCCCTTGACCTTGATCAAATAGGTTTTCGGAACATGGTAGCGAGGATGGAGCAGCGCCTGAGCCAGATCCCCATGATTCGTGAGCAGCATGAGCCCTTCACTGTCGAAATCCAGGCGGCCGACAGGAAATACGCGCACAGTGACGCCGTGCAGAAGATCCTTGACCGTGGGACGGCCTTCAGGATCGTCCAGCGTGGACATGACATTCTTGGGCTTATTCAGAATCAAATAGACGTACGGCTGCGCAGCCCGCAGATGTTTCCCATCGACTTTGACATGGTCGCGAGCAGGATCGACTTTGGTGCCGAGTTCCTTCACCACGGTGCCGTTGATCGTCACACGGCCGGACGTGATCAATTCCTCAGCTTTGCGGCGCGAGGCGAGGCCC
The DNA here is from genome assembly GCA_024998705.1 of Nitrospira sp. Taxonomy (GTDB): domain Bacteria; phylum Nitrospirota; class Nitrospiria; order Nitrospirales; family Nitrospiraceae; genus Nitrospira_A. The sequence continues at coordinate 3,375 of JACOEF010000351.1, read as the reverse complement.
GTCCCGGCGATGAGTTTTTGGAGTCTGACTTCCATTCAAACTTTCTGTGAAGTGTCTCTCGTCAATCGCGGAATCAGATTGGATCCGTATCCAACGTCTGACCCGTGACGAGCGGCGATTCACGGCTACGTTATTCCCACTCGATCGTGGACGGCGGCTTGGAACTGATGTCGTAGACGACGCGATTCACGCCCTTCACTTCGTTGATGATCCGGCTCGACATCTTCCCGAGCACATCGTTCGGGATTTTCGCCCAGTCGGCGGTCATACCATCGAGGCTCGTGACCGCACGGATGGCCATGACATATTCATAGGTCCGCTGGTCACCCATGACACCGACCGTTCTGATCGGCAGCAGGACGGCGAACGCCTGCCAGATCTCGCGATACAGGCCGGCGGCTCGAATTTCCTGATCGACGATCGTTTCCGCCCCGCGCAGAATCGCCAGCCGTTCCTTGGTCACTGCCCCGAGCACCCGGATCGCCAAGCCGGGACCGGGAAAGGGTTGCCGCCAGATAATCTCATCCGGTAAGCCGAGCTCCTGGCCCAAGACCCGCACTTCGTCCTTGAATAATTCGCGTAGGGGTTCCACCAGCTTCAATTTCATTCTGGTCGGCAATCCCCCAACATTGTGATGTGTTTTGATCGTCGCCGAGGGACCCTTGAAGCTGACACTTTCGATGACATCGGGATATAACGTGCCTTGCACGAGGTATTTGATGCCTTTTAATTTTTTGGACTCGACCTCGAAATTCTTAATGAACAAACGCCCGATAATCTTTCGCTTCCGCTCGGGGTCGGTCACGCTCTTGAGTCCGGCGAGAAATTGACTGGTGCGATCCAGAATTCGCATGTTCAGATGCATCTGCGACGCAAAGGTTTTTTCCACCTGGTCACGCTCGCCGGCGCGCAACACGCCGTTGTCGACAAAAATGCAGGTCAGCTGATCGCCGACCGCACGGTGCGTCAAGGCCGCCGCCACGGAGGAATCCACCCCGCCGCTCAAGGCGCAGATCACCCGTTCCGTCCCGACTTGTTGCCTAATCTGCTCCACAGCCGTCTCAACATAGGAGCGCATGGTCCAGGTCGGCTTACAGCCGCAAATATCGTAGACGAAGTTCTTGAGGATCGTAGCGCCCTCAGTGGTGTGCGCGACCTCCGGGTGAAATTGAAGACAATAGACGCGTTGCTTCGCATCATGTCGCTTCATCGCCGCAATGGGAGAATTGTCCGTGTGTGCGATGGAGCGAAATCCTGGCGGCATTCGTTCGATCCGATCCCCGTGCGACATCCACACCACGGTCGAGCCACGAGTTCCAATTCCCTTGAACAGGTCCGACCGGTCATCGAGGGTCAGCTCAGCCCGGCCAAACTCGCGGTGCGGCGCCTTTTCTACTTCCCCCCCCTGGAGATGCGTCACCAACTGCATGCCATAACAGATCCCGAGAATGGGAATGCCTTGTTCGAAGAGTTGCTTGGAGACGGAAGGGGCCTTTTTGTCGTACACACTCGACGGTCCGCCGGACAACACGATGCCTTTTGGCCGATAGGCCAGCACCGTCGCGAGCGGCACGGTGCACGGCAAGATCTGCGAATAGACCTGCGCTTCACGGATACGCCGTGCGATCAGCTGTGTGTATTGAGACCCGAAATCGAGGACGAGAATTCTATCGTGCCAGAGTTCCATAGGATCGTATCTCGTGAAGCGTGAATCGTCGTGTGTGAGCGGATCTGAACTGCGAGATACGCTTCACGTGGAACGCTTCACGCGGGGTTATTCCCAATCAGTTCGATAGTTGGGAGCTTCTTTGGTGATGATGACGTCGTGCACGTGTCCCTCGCGGAGACCGGCCACGGTCTGGCGGATGAATGTCGCCTTCTGCTGCAAATCAGGGATGGTCTTGCACCCACAGTAGCCCATGCCCGACTTCACGCCGCCCACCATCTGGTAGATATGGGGAGCCAGCAGGCCTTTGTAGGGCACCCGTCCCTCAATCCCTTCGGGGACCAACTTCGGTGTCGGTCGTCCTCCCTGGCCATATCGATCACCGCCACCACGTTCCATGGCTCCGATCGATCCCATGCCCCGGTACACTTTGTAGGTGCGTGCCTGGAACAACACGGTCTCACCCGGGGCCTCTTCCGTTCCCGCCAACAGGCTACCCAACATAACCACTGAGGCACCGGCGGCCAAGGCCTTCGTAATATCCCCGGAGTACTTGATCCCGCCGTCGGCAATGACCGAAACATCAGACCCGGCCAATGCTCTGGCGCAGTCGGCGATCGCCGTCAACTGCGGCATCCCGGCGCCGGATACCATGCGTGTCGTGCAGATCGAACCTGGCCCCACCCCCACTTTCACCGCATCCACACCGGCCTTCACCAAATCCTTGGCCGCCTGGGCCGTCGCGATATTGCCGGCAATGATGTCCAGCTGGGGGTGCGCTTTTCTCACCATTTTGACCGTGTCCAGCACGGCCTGCTAATGCCCATGCGCCGTATCCACGACCACCACGTCCACGCCGGCCTTCACCAGCAACGCCACCCGGGCTGAAGTGTCGGGCCCCACACCCAACGCCGCTCCGACCCGCAAACGACCGTGAGCATCTTTGCAGGCATTGGGATACTTGATCCGTTTCTCGATATCCTTAATCGTAATCAGCCCTTTGAGTTCGAACTGCTTATTGACGACCGGCAGCTTTTCAATTCGATGCTCGTGCAGAATCTCACGGGCTTTTTCGAGGCTGGTTCCCTCCGGAGCGGTAATGAGTTTGTCGCGCTTCATCACCTGCGACACCTTCAGGTCCATTCGCGTCTCAAAACGCAAGTCGCGATTCGTCAGAATCCCGACCAGCTTACCTGCCTTGGTCACAGGGATACCGGAAATCCGGTACCGGGCCATGAGATCGTGCGCATCACGAATCGTCTGGTCCGGCGAGATCGTAATGGGATCCAGGATCATCCCGCTCTCAGATTTCTTCACCCTATCGATTTCAGCCGCCTGATCGGTGGGAGAGAGCACACGGTGCACAATGCCGATTCCCCCCTCCTGCGCCATGGCGATGGCCAACCGCGCTTCGGTCACGGTGTCCATGGCGGCACTGACGATGGGAATATTCAGAAGAATGTTTCGAGACAAGCGAGTCCGGGTGTCGACCTCACTGGGGAGAACCTGTGATTTAGCCGGTACCAAGACGACGTCGTCATAGGTGAGTCCGAGCCGAATCTCCTTCTCTAACATCAGTCGCCACCCTCTCCCGGGCTGTTCGCCCGTTGCCCTTATACCCTCGTGGTTTTATCGACCTGCCCTAACTCTGCGGCCGCATCCGCCTCTTCCTGCAACCGCTCACTGCCTTCATCCGCCGGCATGAATTG
>JACOEF010000928.1 GCA_024998705.1 Nitrospira sp. | reverse complement strand
TGATCTTATCGATGATTTTGAGACTGCCACGCTCACGAATGGTGGATTTGACCTTCTCCGCTTCATCTGGACGGACATAGTTCTCGGCCAGAATATTCTTGACCGTCACGAGCCCGTCTTTGATGATGGTCTCGTCGCTGGATGCGCAGTAGGTGCCCAGGAGGTATTCCAACACGTAGACGGGAACATTCGCCCCTTCCTTGACCAACTTGGTCAGATCTTTGCGAACGACCTTGCCGGCAAAATGGCGATTGAGGAGATCGTCGAGGCTGGGATCGATCGCGTTGTTGTCAGAAGTCATCGGCAAACACCCTATCAATGGTCACCGGTACACTCTGTTGCTCAATTCCAGTATCAGCATCCCGAAGGACGAGGCGATACGCGGTATTCTTGTGATACTGATGATCTTGCAGCACGATGTGAACCCACTTCTTACGTTCGTCCATCTTATCTGATGAACTCTCAAACCTCACGGTCTCGACATTCGTGACGGCGGTATCTCCCTCGTAGATCGCCACCTTCAGCGTGATCGGTTTCACGCGTTCGCTGACTGGTTCCGTTTGGATCAGTTCAAAGCGATGACGGTTCGTTGTGACTTTGTGGCTGGCTCCTAACACATGCACGGTGACGGACTTGACCTTGGTGTATTCTCGAGCGGACTTATCTTTCTTGTGTTTGACCGTGATCACCGGCACGACAATTTCTTGCAACATGGCTCCCCCATGCACGAAACGAGCACCGCCAGTGAAGTGGAAACGATTGGCGGCCTTGGGAATCCAGAATTCCATTCCGCCCTCCGCACCAGCAGTGATTGCTGTCTTGCCATGCCACACGGACTCATGATCAGGAAGGTTGTGCCCGATCACGTAACGCTTTTTGGCTCGTACAGTCCCGTTTGGCTTCTGGTCCAATTTGCTCTTTCCCGGTTCACCGGGCGAAGATTCTGTAAAAAGGAACCCGTGATCCGACGTAATGACCACATGGTTTCCATTCAGACTGTTGATGACATAGGCCACGAGCGAAGCCAATTCGCCGATTGTGGTTTGTACCGCTTCAAATGTCTTTTCTTCTGTCGCTGCTGAGTCACCCACCGCATCCACGACGTTGTGATAGATGTAGACGACCCGTTTCCCACTCACAAATTCACGGCCTTGCTCCTTCTTCATAGCCACCAAGTCACTGGCCTTGCAGGCCATCCCCTCAACTGCTCCTAGGACTTCCCCCCGCAGTTCGGTTGAGGAGGTTGATTTCCCATCAACGAAGACGTCGCCATTTGGCTTAAACGACAGCGCGTTGTAGGGCAACAAGCTCGCCATCCCAAGGGCAGTGTATGAGGGCAAGACACCGAGTTGCGAAGCCAATGTCGCTTCAAAACGGTACGTGCCATTGAGCTCTTTCGTGAGTTCCTGGGCTGCCTCGTAACGGAACGCGTCACTGATGATGACATACGCCTTTCGGTTCTCTGCCTCCTCCAGACGAGGACGCACCTGACGGTTGAAAAACTCTTGCTGGTTGGGAATCTGGTCGAGCTGCCACTTGCTAAGAAGTTGGCCAGTGCCTTGGGGATCAAGAAACTTTCCCCAGGCTAATGCGAGCATCGGAACGTACCAATTCGCATAACAATCCTCGATCAACTCTCGCAACGGCTTCAGAATGTTCCAGCCCTGTGCCTCCGCATGATCAGCCGCTTCGCAGAAATGGCGGTACAGCTGGTCGAATCGGAATACCTCTCCCTCGTAGGCCCGATAGAGAGCCGTCGCATCGGGAAAAGCGAATCCATCCCGATGCTGGTTTCGCAGGGCAAAGAAATCAGCGGCGGCAACCAGCGCGTCATACACCGCATGAAGCGCC
>JACOEF010000927.1 GCA_024998705.1 Nitrospira sp. | reverse complement strand
GTCATGGCGTAACACCGGATGGGGGAGCTGCCTGTATCACGCAGCTCCCCCATCTCTGTTTTGAGTCTCGAGGGAAGTACGTGATAGGTTCAACGGATGGTCGACGATGCCTGTCGATCGCATCATGAACCAATCACATAGGAGGCTGGACGTGACATCAGGTACCACAATTCAGCGTGAAGAGCAGACGATGAAAAAGAGTTATTTCGGGTGGGTTTTAGGACTGGCGACGATTGCCCTTGCATCGTCCCTTGAGGGCAGTCCTGCATCAGCCTATGAAGAAATCACCGTGTCGGACGGGGGGACCCTGACGGGGGTCGTGAAGCTGGAGGGGACAGTTCCCAAACCGAAGGGATACAACCTCACCACGCTGCCTGACCCCTTCTATTGCGGGCGCATTTCCGACGGGGAAGGCTGGCGCATTCTACAACCGTTCAACGTCGGACCAGGGGGCGAGTTTCGTGAAGTCGTGGTGTATCTGGAAGGGCTCGACAAGGGGAAGCCGTTCGCTGAAAAAGAAGTGCCGCAAATTGAGGCGAAGGATTGCCTGTTCCTGCCGTTTACGACC
>JACOEF010000589.1 GCA_024998705.1 Nitrospira sp. | reverse complement strand
GATGTAGTCGAGGATGGACGAGGCCATCTTGACCTGGTCGTGTCCCGACACCGGCCCGTTGGGTTCGAAGCGCATCAACGTGAAGGACTCGACGAATTCTTCGAGCGGGACGCCGTATTGCAACCCTAAGGAAATTGCAATCGCGAAGCAGTTCATGAGACTGCGAAATGCAGCTCCCTCTTTGTGCATGTCGAGGAAGATTTCTCCCAGCGTGCCGTCCTCGTATTCCCCTGTCCTGATATAGAGCTTATGCCCTCCGATCGTGGCTTTTTGGGTATAGCCGGTCCGGCGATTGGGCAGACTCCGGTGTGTGCCTCTGCCGATGGTGACAGTGTGGGACGCCAGCGCCTGGTCGGCGCCAGCGACATCTTGTGTCTCATTGGTGTGATGAAGAGGGATTTTCATGGTGCTCCTGGGAGGTCTGATCCGTAAAGAGCCCGTATCGTTGTATTACTGATTCGTGAATGGTCGGGGAATAAAGTGGGTGCGGCTACTTGACCGTGAATATGGCCGATGTGCAGACCTGGTGGAGCTTCTGGCCCCGGTAATACAGCATGAGGAGGAGGGACCATGTCGGAACAAGGCATTGAGCAATTGCGGGCCCGCAATCGAGGGGGACATCGAGATCCCATTGTGGACGGGAAGGTCTTGGTCGGCTATGGCGCATGTTTACAGGACCCCCAGCGACGAGAGGGGTATCTCGTGATCCGGGATGAGGATCGTTCTGGGCATGTAGGGATTTTTGGGACGACGCGCATTGGGAAAACACGACTGATGGAGTCCATTATCGAGCAGGATATCCGGAGCCACAAATCGGTGGTTGCGATCGATCCCAAAGGGGACATCGACCTCTTTTCAAAAGTCGTGCAAGTCGCGGCAGAGGCCGGGAGACTGGATGAAGTCATACTGGTGACACCGATCTTTCCAGACTACTCCAACTATCTCGATCCATTGGCGAATTACTATATGGAAGATGAGTTGGTCAGCCATATCGTCTCAGGGATCAAGGTGAAGGATGACTACTATCTCTCTATTGCCTCTGAGGTTTCGCAGGTCATCGTCTCGGGACTATTCAAACTCGCGACGAGTCGAGGGCAAGTCCCGACCATCTCCTTCAACGATGTCAATCAGCGTGTGGGCTACACCGAATTGATCAATTTTCGAGATGTCTTAAAGGTGTTGAATGATACGGAGGAGCTGTGCGGCTTGATCGATCGGGTGTGCCATGGTCCCGGCATCGCGGAACATTTCGCCAAGGTGTCGTCGTCCCTTCGCACCATGTTGAGCGCGCTGACCTTTGGAAATATTGGCCGGATTATCGGGAAGGCGAGAACCAATGAATTCATCACTCGCCTGGAACAGGGTAAGCGGGTCATCTTGGTGTGTCATACCGGGTCGTTGTTGAGCCCTCGCGCGTCGCTCATTTTCGGGCGGGTCTTTGTGTCTATGATTCAGAGTCTCGTTGGGCGCCTTTTCGCGTCCGGTCGCCAGTTGGATCCTCCGTTGTGCGTGCATATCGACGAAGGGCATAACGTGCTGTATCCGGGGATCCAGGAAATTTTCAATAAGGCCGGCGGGGCCAACGTCTGGCTGCACTTCTACGAGCAATCCGGTGCGCAAATGTCGGCCGAGATCGGGGCGGATCTGGCCCGGAGTATTAGTGACAACATCAACAGCTGGATCTATTTCCGAGTCAATCATGCCGAGACAGCACAAAGTGTGGAGGATGCCTCTCCGCTGGTGCAACGGCCACGGTCTGTGGTGTCCGTCCAAGGCAACGTCACATTGCATCTGAACGAAGAACGGTTGGTGTTGCGAGACCGCGTGTTGCATTTGCCCAAGCGGTGCTTTTACATGCGGACCCATGAGCAGTGGTACAAGGGGAAGACACTGGACAGCAGTGCGCCCTACGTCCAAGTGAAGTTTCCCACTCCTGCTGTCAACAGTCCTAAATCGGAAACCCCTCCCTCTGCCGCGTAAGCGTAGGGCCCGAGTCTGGATTGCCGATGGCATCTTGGACCCTGGCGATCATCGAGCGGGTCACCATCCCGACACACGTCTTTCCCGCAAACACCAACAGCTGATCCGACCCGCTCAGGAGCATCGCATCGAGCGCACGTTGCAGGGTATGAGTGGGGTGTACGATCACATCTGGGGACAAGGCCCGAATGAACGGGGTGATGGTCGCTCCGTTCGGCGCGAACCACTTGGGGTCTGTGCGTACATCCTTGTAATACACCAATCCGGTGATCTGTCCGTGTTCGGCGGTGGGGTAGGCCCGGTACCCGTAGCGAAGGAACTGGTCTTGCAGTTCTGGGAGGGGCGTATCGTGGACCAGCGTCACCACCCGATCCCGTGGAATCATCACCTCCTGCAGTGGTCGGGTGAGCTGTTCGCTCTGTTGCACGGTGCGATACGCGGTTTCGGCGATCATGCGGAGGATGCCGCCAATGATCGCAAGCCACAGCG
>JACOEF010000588.1 GCA_024998705.1 Nitrospira sp. | reverse complement strand
GCATGAGCTTCATCTTGTACTCTGGCGGTAACTGACGCTGTATCTCTCGAAACTGGTTGATATCGTTCGGCTCTACGAATTTCTTTCTTTGCACCATCTCTTTATATATGTCGATGAACTGCCCAAAGAGGGCATCGTCGGTTCCTTCAATAACCTCTAGTTGTTTCTCGGCGATTCGTAATTCCCTTCGCTTTTGCGAACCAATGCTCTTATGAAGATCCTCAATAGTTGGCGTCAAATCCATGATGATAGTTCGGGGAGAGGCTTTAAGCCTCGAACGCTCAAAGCCCTCTTCTTTCAAGAGGGGAATGACCCAGCCGTGATCTTCTTCAAACAGAGGCGGATAAAGTCGGACAAGCAAGCCCCGCTTACACGCATACTCGTTGTATAAAGCCCGAATGATTTGACGGAGCGCCACAGTATCGGTAGGTGCGTCTCGAGATCTCCACAATGGACCCCACATTACATACGCAATTCCTGCGCCAATAATCGGCAGTTGCACGATTCTGCTTTGGGCGAGGCCGACGACAACTCCACGCTTCCTAACGACTATATGACTGATGTTTTCACGGCCGTTTCGAGCCACGCCATAGGCCCATGTCTGGTATATGTTGGTGTCATGGAACAACCGAAGTAAGGCATACCAGTCTTCTTCCTCAACCCTATCCACATCCGCGCAATAGTCGGCATCCATTTCTATCTTGATGCGCTTGGGATTGCCGAGTGATGACAACGTACCGTCGACACATTTGAGGCGTGATCCTAAAGCAGTGAAACTCATATACATTCCCAAGGCCTATGCTAGGAACAATGGCAGAAGCCAGTGCCTGTCTTTAGTACAACATTGAAGTCGATCGGTGCGCGCGCCCTAAAGGGCCTCACGATGCCTTAGCCCGCAAGTCAAGAGGGTTGCGTTAATCTTGCCCTCATTTCGTGGACACCTGGTTACGCGACAGCCGCCCCTCGCTTCAAACTCGGCTGGGGCCCGATCGCCCAGGGTCGAGCGGCGGCGCTGCCGATGATAAAACACTTCGAGGTATTCAACGATCTCCTGCAGGGCCACCTACCGCGTCTGATACAGGCGATGATGAATCAGCTCCCATTTCAAGGTCCCGAAGAAGCTCTCGACGCAGGCGTTGTCTCAGCAATCCCCTTGTCGCGACATGCTGACAGTCATGCCCGCCGCCGTGAGTGCCTGTTGATAGGCGAGGGCTGCCTACTGACTGCCGCGATCCGAATGGTGGAGCAGCCCGGGTTGTGGGCGTCGTCGCTGTAGTGCCATTTGCAAGGCCTGATGGGTCAGCTCCCCCGTGAGCCGGCTCCCCATTGTCAAATTTTGAAAAGCACTCTATTCCGTAACGTATGGCTCCGTGATTGGATTAATGCCCACGACCGCGAGCAATTTCCCTAAATGGTCGCACAATCGGACCAAGAGCCTCATGAACTTGTCCTGCCCTGCGAGGAATGCGAACGGTAATGCAATCGCATAGACGGAGACAGCCACCATCGATTTGACGACGTCGCGCGCGCCGAAGGTCGGAGTCAGCGGCTCCATCGACCCTCTCAGCAGGGCTCGCCTCAACATAAAGGTCCGCTTCCAGCGAACCGGCGGCACCGTTTCATATGCCACCGCCTCATCACACCAGATGAAGGTATAGCCCTTTCCAATCGCGCGATGAAAAAACTCCTGATCTTCACCATTGCGGAATTCTGGTCGGAAGGGTTGTTCGAATTCTGCGAGCACCTGTTTCCTCAGAAGTACGTTCCCTGTCCTTCCTTTTCTCCAATCGATGACGAACCCGGTGGGATATGTCGGTCGTTCGTAGAACTTGCCCTGTACGACCCAGCCCGGCGGTTCCTGATCGAAGTGCGGCTTGACCGGCCCTAACACCCCATCTGCGTGATATTTGTGACAGGCCTCAAACAGAGTCAGCAGCCATCGCTTCGTCGGGAACTCATCATCGTCAATAAATGCGATAAACTCACCCTCGGCATTCTCGACCGCTTTATTACGAGCCAAGGCAATGTTTTGTTGGGCCTCTACACAGTAGCAGAACTGAAGTGGCGAGCGGGCCATAAAGTTCTCCACAATGGTTCGTGCCGATTCGGATTGATCATTATCGACTACAATAATTGAAAATGAGAAACGCCCCTCGGTATCCTGCGCGCAAAGCTCCTTCAACAGCCTTGTGAGCAACCTCTGCCGCTTAAACGTACACACACACACACTAACGTGCTGAAGAGAGATCGACATATCACCCAGTATTGTTCTTATGT
>JACOEF010000926.1 GCA_024998705.1 Nitrospira sp. | reverse complement strand
TGTACACGGCGTTTTCAACCGGTGCGATCACGTATGAACACCCCGCCTCGCTGGTGCGAGGGACGATTTCCCTCGCGGAGGCGTTGCGCGGAATGGTGTGAGGAAGGAGGCCCCTATGCGAACAGACACAGCCATCACGAAAGACCTTGTCGGTGTGTATCAGGCTGGGTCCCCTCATATGGTCGGGGACGGGTTTCCGGTCCGCAACATGATTCCCGGGGCCGGAATCGAGGAGCAGCTCTCGCCGTTTTTGATGCTCGATTATCTGGGGCCGCAGCAGTTCCCGCCGACCAACCGGCGGCTCGGGGTCGGTGAGCATCCTCATCGGGGATTTGAGACGGTCACGATTATGTATCACGGAAAGGTGTCGCATCGTGATTCAACCGGCAGCGGCGGCGTCATCGGTCCCGGTGATGTGCAGTGGATGACGGCAGCCTCGGGTATCGTGCACGAAGAGTTGCATGAGGAGGAATTCGCGAAGCAGGGCGGCCTGTTGGAGGGGATCCAGCTGTGGGTCAATCTGCCGAAGGCGTTCAAGATGACCGCGCCCCGTTATCAGACGCTGGTCGATGCCGAGATTCCTGCGGCCGAGCTCGATGGAGGAGCCGGTCGGGTGCGCGTGATCGCCGGAGAGTTTCGCGGTGCAAAAGGTCCGGCGAAGACCTTCAGTCCGGTCCACCTTTACGACCTGCGATTAAAGGCGGGACATCGGATTGAACTCGACTTACCCGAGAGATTCAATTCGTCCCTGTTTGTGCTGCACGGACAGGTTGTGGTGAACGGGTCGCAGGCTGTGCAGGAAGTGGAAATCGCGTTGCTCGGACAGCGAGGTGAGCGCGTGGTGCTGGAGGCGAAGCAGGATGCGACCATCCTCGTGCTGAGCGGAGAACCGATTGCCGAGCCGATCGCCCGGTACGGTCCGTTCGTGATGAACACGCGCGACGAAATTATTCAGGCGGTGCACGACTATCAGGAGGGCAAGATGGGGCATTTGTCATGACCGGCCAGG
>JACOEF010000925.1 GCA_024998705.1 Nitrospira sp. | reverse complement strand
TTACAAAGCCGGCATACCCACCTTAAGCGGTACCGGTGCCGAAGTGAGCCGTACCACTGTATTGACCGGTCCCACACGCAAACTGGGCATGAACAGCGACTTCACACCCTTCGATCAGATCGTACTCGATCCCGAACTCACCAAAGACGCTCCGGTGAACCAGCGTTTTTATACCGGTATGGACTGTTATATCCACTGCATCGAGAGTCTGGAAGGAACTTACCTGAACGAGTTCAGCAAAAGTTATGGCGAAAAGGCCCTGCAGTTATGCTAGAAAGTATTTGTAGAAAAAGACCACTGGGACGATGAGAGCGACGATCAGCTGATGATGGCCTCCTATGCCGGCGGCATGAGCATCGCCTACTCGCAGGTAGGTGTGGCACATGCGGTAAGTTATGGCCTCAGTTACCTGCTGGGCACCAAACACGGAATCGGCAACTGTATCGTCATGAACCACCTGGAAGAATATTATCCGGCCGGTGTAAAAGAGTTCAAGTACATGGTGGAGAAGAACAGGATCGAGATCCCGCAGGGGATCTGTAAGGGGCTGTCTGATGAAGATTTTGAAAAGATGATGAACGTATCCCTCGGCATGAAACCGCTTTGGGAGAACGCACTCGGCAAGGACTGGGAAAAGATCATGACCCGCGAAAAACTGAGGGCCCTCTACGAGAAATTATGATCCCACACGTTTTTTATCCGCGCCTCTGCGCCTTTGCGAGCCGATCATGTTCCCGCAAAGACGTGGAGGCGCAGTTTTTTGTAGATGGTCCCTGATCATCAGGAACAATCATTTTGTTGATCAGAAAACCAGTTCCAGCATCCACAGGCTTTCCTCCCCTATTGCATTATTCAAAGGCAATCATTAGTTTGTGAGATAAAATCAAACCACATGAAAAAACTGCTAATCGTATTGCTCTCCGGTTCTCTGTTTGCTTCCTGTGCCAATGAGGCCTCCAAAGAAGCTGCCACACCCTCCTTTAATATGGATTCTGTAAAAGCCTCCATTGATGCCAACAATGCCGCACTGATCAGCTCCATGAAAGCCAATGACTCCGCCACTTTCGTGAACCTATACACCAAAGATGGTTGTATCATGGCCGACAATGCACCCAAACTCTGCGGGCCGGCCGGCCTGGGGCAGTTCCTGGCAGGCAGTCAGCAACTGGGCATGACAGATCTGAAACTTACCGTTACCGAGATCATTGGCGATAACACGCTGGTATCAGAGGAAGGTACTTACGAGATGTTCGGTAAAGGAGGCGTTTCGATGGATAAGGGCAAGTACATCGTTACCTGGAAAAAAGAAGATGGGGTATGGAAAAAATACCGCGACATCTTCAACAGCGACCTGCCTGCTCCTGTACCACCTCCATTAAAAAAATAAAATACATTCCATCAACCGCGCCTCTGCACCTTTGCGAGCCGATCATATTCCCGCAAAGATGCAGCGGCGCGGTTTTTTTATG
>JACOEF010000924.1 GCA_024998705.1 Nitrospira sp. | reverse complement strand
GGCGTGCTGCTCGGGTCGTGGGTGACGGGTGAATCATCACCGGCGCATCAGGAGTCTTTGGCGGCGCGCTCAGAAGGAGGCTGATGTGGCTCAGAAGTTCGGCAATAGTCGGTGGGTGCAAGAGGGTTTTCTCGATAACCGCCAAGCGGGGACGGTTGTCGGGCGTATGACGTTTGCGGTGTTGGGTGTAGTCGACTTCTATCTGGCGGGCGATTGCCGGGGAGAAATCGCCGGGAAGGTGATCCGGTTCAATAACAGCCGGTTCACTGACGAAGATCTCGCGGGGCAAGTGCTCGGGGATGTCGAGATTCCGCAGATCGGCGATGCGAGCCTCATCTCCTTCGATCCGCATCCGCATCTGGTTCCGCACCCATACATCGAGTGGTTTTCCATGCGGAAGAATCATTACCGAATTGAATTGGTGCCCGAGGATGCCTGGATTGCGAGGGCAGAAGAGCTGGCGGAGATCGATCCGGTTAGCCGAGAGATTCGAGAGCGCCTGGCGCCGCGGTATGGTCGGAAGGCGGAATCGGCGGATGAATCGGAGTGGGTGTAGCGCGGAGTTGAGGGGCGGGCGCTTTGCGTCCGCCCCTCTGGTCTCGTCAGGCGAGTTTATTCTTACCTTCCCGCACATGCGCGGGCACTTCCCGAATGTCCCAGATCAGTCCCAGCGCTTGCAGTCCCCTTAGCATGTAGTAGGTGATGTCGATTTCCCACCAGTAGAATCCTTGGCGGGTTGAGGCGGCATAGTAGTGATGGTTGTTGTGCCAGCCCTCCCCGAGGGTGATCATGGCCAGGATGAAATTGTTCTTGCTGTCGTCACCCGTCTTGTAGCGCTGGGATCCGTACACGTGTGAAAGCGAGTTGATCGTGCAGGTGCCGTGGAGCAGCGCGACGGTGGAGACAAAGAACCCCCAAATGAGCATCTGCGGACCATTCGTGCCGAGGCTTGGGGCATAGGTCTCCAAGAGTTTGCCGAGGCCGAACATGCCGAATCCGCAAATCGTCGGGACCAGGGTGTCGAATCGATCCAGGAAGACCAGCTCCGGAAACTTGGCGAAATCGCCGATGCTTTTGAGGCGCGGCGGGAAAAATTTCTTGGAACTGATCCAGCCGATATGAGCCCAGAGAAATCCTCCTTGGCGCACCGAATGGGTATCTTCCGGTTTATCTGAATAGATGTGGTGATGGCGATGGTGTCCGCCCCACCAGAGCGGGCCGCGTTGCGCACAGGACGATCCCAGCAATGCAAAAGCAAACTGACAAGCCCGGGAGGTCTTGAAGGTACGGTGCGAGAAATAGCGATGGTACCAGCCCGTGATGGCGAACATGCGTATGAAGTAGAAAGCCGCCGCAACTCCTACGGCGACCCAGCTCCATCCGACGATGAACACGCCCAGGCAGAGCAGGTGCACGATGATGAGCGGGATGGCCCGCAGCCAGTCGACTGTCGGAGGGGCGGTATCCGTTTGCATTTTCTCAATGCCTGCCCAGGAGTCAAACCAGCGTATGATGGTAATCCAGGCACCATCGTTCGTGGGTTGTTCCCCCGGCTG
>JACOEF010000923.1 GCA_024998705.1 Nitrospira sp. | reverse complement strand
CGTCAGTGGTATGGAGGGTGATCTCCAATTGGCCTTGGCGGAGGGTATCGGGCTGATGGGTCCGGAGAAGGACGGCCGCGACCTCGCGTAACCGGATATAGAGTGTTGGGGACATCTTGGTGATCACATATTCTGTTCCGACCGGATCGAACTGCTTATGCATCCAGCGGAGTTGGAGACGTCCGTCGGTGAGTGGCCGAATGACTCGTTGGGAGGCGCGTGTGACGTCATGTGTGGGTCCTGGTTGGGTCTGCCAGTGTGGGGTCGTAGGATCCAAGCCTAGCAGTGGCGCGACACAGAGCCCTTTAATGTAGT
>JACOEF010000149.1 GCA_024998705.1 Nitrospira sp. | reverse complement strand
GCATTTCGGCATCACGGATCCGCATGCAATCCTATTCGTCGACGCGAGTGATGTGGCCGGATTGCGATCGGGGAGCAAGCGGCCGGAACCGCTGATTCTCCGTGCCAAGGCGGGGGAGTGTATTCAGGTCACCCTGGAGAACCATCTTCCTGCTGCGATGCCGGATGGACCTGAGTATCCGGAGAGCTGGAGCTACAACATGGTTCCGCCCATCGTGCCCGGGTTCGCGTTCAATCAAGTGCGGTCGTCAAACCATGTGGGACTGCATCCCCAGTTGGTAGACTACAACCTGCACAAGAGCGACGGGGTTGACGTCGGACTCAACGACGATTCGACGGTTGCTCCAGGTGCCAAAAAAACGTATCTCTGGTACGCCGGTGACATTGCCACGAACAAGAAGGGGAATCGGATCGTCGGTATCCCGTATGAGTTTGGGGCCATCGCCTTGCAAGATATGGGGGATGTTGTGAAACACGCGTCCCATGGGGCGATCGGTGCCTTGGTTATCGAGCCGCAATGTTCACGGTGGGATGACTCGTCGCCGATGAAGGCGAAGGCCGAGGTCACTTATTGGAAGCCGGAACCGGCATTGGGCCTTCAGGGGAAATACCTGAAGAAGAAGGTCTGTCCGGTGACGGAGCCCAAGGTGGATTCCGGAAGGTTGTATCACTTCCAGGAGATGGTGCTTTTGTATCAAGACAATCTAAGCCTTCAGCAGTACGGGCAGCCACTTCCCAACCTTCGGAACGGGGATGACTCTGAAGACTCAGGTCAAAAAGGGTTCAACTATCGCACAGAACCGCTCTGGGCGAGATTGGGCGCCAGTGCCGCCGACGAACCGGAGACCATGAGTCAATTCGACTGGTCGAATGTCTTGAGTTCGACGGTGTCTCACTTCCGGTGCGAGGCGGATCCTGTGCACGGGAAATATTGTGATCCGGAAACGCCACTGTTTACCGCGAAGGCCGGTGAGTCTGTGCGCTTCCGTGTGGTGCATCCCGGCGGACACCCGCGTCAGCACGGTTTCACGATCTCTGGGCATGACTGGATTCCGAGTCCATGGATCGATGACTCCAAAACCATGGGGTGGAACCAGGATGGTCTGACCAGGGTGGGTACGGCCGGAGGGATTGGTCCGAGCCGCGACGTGAATATCTTGACGACAGCCGGGGGGGACTGCAAAGTCCCTGGTGACTATTTGTATCGCACACAGGAAGGGTTCATGTTCGGCGGCGGCTTGTGGGGAATTCTTCGCGTGCAGGAGAATCCCGGCCTGGCTTGGTATCAGCCGAATTGGAGGTGGATGGGACATATCTTTGGATATGATGTGAACCAGGTGAATGCAGCTGACGCGTGCAAGGTTTCAGCAGCGAATCCAACGCCGGATGCGCAGCGATGAGAGGGAAAAGGGACGCGTTTGTCACGGCGGGCTTGCGCTGGATGGGCCTCGCATCGGTCGTGCTCATCGGCACGCAGGTGTTAGGCAACACGGGGGAGGCGCTGTCGGCTAACCCGGCAATCGTGAAGCCATCTGCCGTGCAGCGGGTTGAGCACAATGGTCTCGCGATTGAGTTGGCGGTGACCCCCCTGCGCTCCTCTCCCGAAGAGGGCACAGAACTGGTGGCCGGCCATGAGGCCACGGTGAGCGTGACGCTGAAAGATGCCAGGACCGGGGAGCCGGTTTTGGGGATTCGTCCGCGTGGATGGATGACCGGTCGGCCGTCGGAGCTGGTGGCCGATGAGGCGACCTGCTTCGACAAGATTCGTCGGTTGGTCGGTGGACGGATGAGCGCTCGTGCCGAGATCGATTTGAATCGATATGTGGTCGTGACCCTGAATCATGACAAGACCATCTCAGTGATCGATCCGCAGCTCGAATTCAGCGCGACCAAGTTGGAAAGTCTGGTGACTCTGCCGGGCGTGGGAGCGGATTGGGTCCTCAGTCAGGACCAGAGTCTGTTGTACGTCACGATTCCGGACGAAGCTCTCGTGGCGGTCATTGATACGCGGACCCGCAAGTTGAGTCAGACCATTGCAACCGGGAACGGGTCACGTCCCGGGCGACTCCTGTTACAGCCCGATGGCCGACGAGTCTGGATCGGCTTGGACGGGTCGGCGCAGGTAGCAGTCGTTGAGGTCGGGACCAACCGGCTCCTCACGACGGTGTTGGTCGGGCAGGGGCTCCATACCTTGGCGGCTATTCCCGAGAGCCGTTTTGTCTACGTGACGAATAGCCAGAGCGATACGGTGTCTGTCATCGACGCGGAGACGTTGTCGGTGGTCGCGGCGGTGCCGGTCGGCAAGACCCCCGTCGCCCTGGCATACAGTAGCGCAGCCCGACGTATGTATGTCGGGGCGTTGAACGGGACGGAGATCGTCGCGATCGATCCGACGGCGCATCGCCTGGCCGCGCATGTGCCTGTTCCGGCAGGCGTGGTTGCCTTGGCGACGGAGCCGCAAGGCCGGTTCGTGTTTGCGGTCAATCAGATGGAAAGTAGTCTTTCCATTATCGATGCTGCCACCAATGCCGTGACGGCCACGACGACAGTGGTGAAGGATCCCGACCAGATCGTCTTTACGGAACATTATGCCTATGTGCGCGGGATCGAGTCCGAAAAGTTTACGCTGTTGGAGTTGCGTGAAGCCCGGCACGGCACACTGGCTCCGCTTGATGTGCAGGCGGGTCGGCAGGCACCGAGTGCGGCTCCGCAGGAACTGGGGGTGGCGCCCATGATCGTGCCGACTCCCGAAGGAAATGCCGTCCTGATCGCCAATGCGCCGGATGCGACGTTGCACTATTATCAGGAAGGCATGATGGTCTCTATGGGGACTTTCTCGAATTACCATCGGATGCCGCGTGGCATTCTCGTGCTCGATCGAAGTCTGAAGGCCGTGGCCCCCGGTGTGTATCAGGCGCCCGTCACACTCCCGCGTCCAGGACGATTCGACGTACCTGTGCTGATAGACCAGCCGCGTGTCTTCCACTGTTTTCAGGTCGCCGTGCAAGAATCGCCAGACTCCACGGTGGCCGTTTTAAGCGCTCGCCCTCCGCTCGTGCAGGTGGGATTCGGAAAAGATGTCGTCTCTGCGCTCGCTCCGACGGCCTTGTCCTTTGCCCTGGTGGATCCGGTCACACAGGAACCGATCACAGGCCTTCGGGATGTCCAGGTGTTGGTCTTCGAGCCGCCCGGGACCTGGCAGCAGCGGCATTGGGCCAAGGCAGTGGAAGCGGGGCGTTATGTCGTGACACAATCGTTTCCCCGCGCCGGGGAATATCGCGTGATGATTCAGTCCCCTTCCAGGCAGCTGCGTTTTGCCGATGCAACATCCATGGTGCTTACGGTGGTGCCGACGTCGCCTCGCCCGCCGGGCCACGTGCAGTCAGTTCCCAACCGGTAAGGAATGTCAGGGATGACGCTCTGCTCAGTACGATTCGTTGCAGTTGCCTGGCCCCTGATGTCCATGGTGCCGGCTAGTCACGCGGAGTCGCCGGCCCCCGTTATTCCTGATATTGAAGTGTTTGACCAGGAGGGGCGGTCGCATCGGTTGTATACAGATCTGGTGAAGGGCAAGACAGTCGCGATCAATTTTCTCTACACCTCCTGCAAGACGAGCTGTCCGGCGGCGGCCGGATTGTTCAGTGCGGTGCACCATCAGGTGCACGCTGATTTGCGGCCACAGGTCACATTGCTGTCGGTGAGTATTGATCCGCGGAGCGATCGCCCGGCGCAGCTCAAGGCTTTTGCCGATAAATTCGGCGCGGGGCCGGGGTGGATGTTTCTGACCGGCTCCCAACAGAGCATCACACGCCTGCTTCTGTCGTTGGGGATCGTGGTGTCGAATAAGGCGGACCATTCTGCCGTGATCCTTGTCGGGAATGACGCGGCCGGCGTCTGGACCCGTCTGTATGGTCAGGCTTCCGTTCCCATGGTCACGGCGGCCGTGGCGTCCGTCGCCGCTGCTCCGACGACCCTCGCGGGTCCCTTCATCCCCTAATTCCTGGCATGACTACCCGATCGCTTGTTCTCACGCGACAGATTGCATGGAGCCTGGTAGGGGTGCTTTGTTGGGCCGTGTTTCCGTCGCTTACGCTCGCCTGGACCGATCCGCTCTCGCACGAAGAGCGAGTCGGCCGGACGATTTATCATCGAGGCGAGGTTGAGGGGGCGGACGAAATTCGTGCAGAACTGAATGGGGCCAGCGAATTTCATCCGGCGACGCTCTTTCGCTGCGCACAGTGCCATGGAGTACGGGGAGAGGGAATCCAGGAGGGCGGGCTGCGCGTGCCGCCGCTGACGAATTTCGCACTTCGCCATTCACGGGACTCCCTGCAAACCGGTCACCATCGTGAAGCGTATACTGATGAGACGCTGGCCAGGGCCATTACCCAGGGGCTTGATGCGTCGGGCCATCCCCTGCATACGAGCATGCCGCGGTATCGGATGACCTCGGCTCACCTTGCGGCGATGGTTGCCTATTTGAAACAGATCGGCGAAGACGTCGATACGGATCCCGGTATTACGGCAACCGCGATCACGGTGGGTGCGGCGCTTCCCATGTCCGGTCCGCTGGCGCAGATTGGCCGAGATGTTACGGCCACGTTGACCGGTATGCTTGCGCGGGTGAATCAAGGAGGCGGTGTTTATGGACGCCAGGTGCAGCTGGTGGCTGAAGACTCTGCCGGTGACCCAGCCAAGACAGCGACCGCAACCGCACACCTTATTGAGCAGCGGCAGGTGTTTGCACTGCTGGGAAGTTTTTCGCCGCTTGGCGATTCGGCCACGTCGGAAGTGCTTGAACGTAATCAGGTTCCGTTGATCGGTCCACTCGCCCTCTCCCCACATGTGTTGGATCCACCGCATCCCTATATTTTTTATGCGTTACCCGGGTTTGAGCTCCAATTTCGAGCCGCGATCGATTTTTTGAGAGACCGAGCCCTGGCCCTGACGGGTTCGGCGCAGCCGCGATTGGCAGTCGTTCGCGCGAAGGTCTCGGGCAATCTAGATGCGCTGCAGGGGATCCGTGTGCACGCCAGCCATCACGCACTGGCTGTGGTGGTCGAGCATGACTATCAACCAGGACAGCTTGACGTGGAGGCTCTGGTCGAGAAACTCCGGCACGAGAGGGTCGACGCGGTCGTGCTGTTGGGTGAAGGCGAAGACGTGCTGGTGTTGGGGACTGAGTTGGATCGACAGGGGCTGTCGCCCGTTCTGTTGAGCGCTGTGAGTATGGTGGGCCAGCGCGTTCGTACAATGCCGAATCGTATGATGTCGAGGATCTTTCTCGTGGCGCCACTGCCGCCCCCGACCAAGGAGGACGTGGAGTCCCTCTCGGCACTCGCCGGCCAAGAAGCCATTTCGAGCCCTGGGTTTGCTCGCATGGCGTACATTGCAGTCTCGGCTCTGGTAGAAGCCTGCATGCGGGCAGGACGGCAGCTCAACCGGAGCGCGTTGGTCGAGGCTCTTGAAACGTTTCGCGATCAGGACGCTGGGCCGGGATCTCTCCTGACCTTTGACGCTCATCGCCGCATGGGAACTTCCCGGTCCATGATATTGAGTCTGACACCAGACCACCCGTATTTGGTTCCGGTCAGCGGGTGGGTTGTGCCGATCGGTGGCCCATGACACCATCCAGGCGCATTTTGTGGTCGTCATGGTTATTGTGGTGAGGCAGATCTGCGGCTGGAACGTGGTCGGGGTTGTGGCGGGCGGGCCGAGCTTTGACCGATCTTGATTGTTGACAGCCTGCAAAATGCTGTGGTACCGTCCTCTCTTCTTGCCGGTATTTCCGGCACCTACACCTCGCTCCCATCTATGAATGGGGGCCAATGTCCAGGAGGAATCTGCATGGAGCTCTACGAGTCCCTGTTCATTATTCGTCCGTCCATAAGCGACGAAGAGACGACTGCACTGATTGAAAAGATGAAGGGCACCGTGACAAAGAACGGGGCCTCTCTCGAGCGGGCCGAAAATTGGGGCCGCAAGAAGCTCGCTTACGAGATCAAGCGTGAACGTAAGGGCACGTACGTCTACTTTTACTTCAAGGGGCCGGGATCGGTCATTACCGAACTCGAACGTGCCTACCGACTTGAAGATTCGATTATTAAATTTCTGACCGTGAAATTGGAGCAGGAGCCGGCTCCGCCCAGAGGCGCCCCTGTGGCCGCACCACAAGGAGCCACCGTTGGCGGGGTTCAATAAAGTCATCCTGGTCGGGAATCTGACCCGCAATCCGGAGTTGCGTTATACCCCCAGCGGGACGCCGGTTGCCAGCTTCGGGCTGGCGACGAGTCGGCGGTTTAAGCAGGGGGATGAACTCAAGGAAGAAGTTTGTTCCATCGACATCGTGGTGTTCGGGAAGCAGGCGGAGCATTGCGGGCAGTATCTGAGCAAGGGCAACGGCGTGATCATTGATGGACGGCTCCAGCAGCGCCGTTGGGAGACCAAGGACGGGCAGAAGCGTAGTAAACACGAAGTTGTGGCCCAAGGCGTGACCTTCCTGCCGAAGCGGGGCGAGGCAGGAGGCGAGAGCGGCGGCCTACACGAAGAACCTTCTTACGAAGACGAACAGCTGTAGCAGACGGAGGCGAGTATGGAACGAGGAGATCGCGGAAATGGCGGGGGCGGAGGGGGGCGTTTTTTTCAGCGCCGCAAGCCGTGCCGGTTTTGTGTGGATAAGGCGCCGATCGATTTCAAAGACGTCGGTCTGTTGCGGAACTTTTTAACTGAGCGCGGACGAATCGTCCCGCGTCGCATTTCTGGAAACTGCCTGCAGCACCAGCGCGTCTTGACGGTGGCGGTGAAACGGGCGCGTCAGATCGCCTTGGTGAGCTTCGCTGAAGAGCGATAGGGCGAGGGTTAGGTTTTGGTGAGTCTTGGATCAGGTCGTCCAGCAGTCCGTCTCCCGTTCCATGCGGGAGCGGCGTTCCCTGTCGTGACAGTGCCTATGGATACGCTCAACCCTGCGATTGTTGACATCGCCTCGGAAGGACTCTCTCTGTCGTGCACGGCCACGGGACCGCAGCTTGGCTTGGATGAGCCGGAGGAAAAGTTTCAGGGGCCGCTCACGGTTCAGTTGGAGCTCGTCCATCACGAAGGGCCGATCACAGTGACCGGAACCTTGGAAGGGACGGCGATCCGTCAGTGTGTTCGGTGTCTCACGGAGTATGCTGAACCGCTTTTCGTGACCCTCTACGCGGGATATCTTCCGCAGCCGGGCGCGGCGAGCAAGCCGACTCCTGCGGAGACACCTCGGAGAAGTCCGAGGCGGGGCGCCCAGCCGGTTGAGCCTGTCGAAGAAACGGAAGAGGCGGATGAAGTCTATCTGTATCAGGGCGATCACCTCGACCTGGTTCCCATGGTCCGCGAGCAGGTGATTCTGGCGGCTCCGATGCAGCCGTTGTGTCGGGAAGAGTGCCTTGGTCTCTGTCCGCAGTGCGGCCAGAATTTGAATGAGCGTCGCTGCGGTTGTCCTCCGGAGCAGGGACCGAGTCCCTTTCGTGTGCTACGGGGGCGCCAATCCAAAGGTGGAAACGCATAGTCGGTTAACCGGGATCTGTACCCGTTGAAGGAGTCGTCATGGCAAATCCAAAACACAAACATTCACGGTCCCGGCGAGATATGCGGCGAACCGCTAAGACCAGACTGGTTCCTCCAGGCTTTTCGTTGTGCCCGCAATGCCACGAATTGAAGCTGCCGCACTATACGTGCATGAATTGCGGGACCTACAAGGGGAAGGCCGTCATCGTCGTCGAGGAAGCGTAACAGCTGGTTCTTTTCCAGACGTGATTCGGGTACAATTGCGCACCGTGATCACGATCCGACGCCATGCCATGGGTGAGGCCGGTCAGGTCCTAGCCGCCAGGGCGTCTCTACACGATTCTTCACATCTCTATCCGTGGACTGCTGATCGCACATGAAGATAGCCGTCGATGCGATGGGCGGAGACCACGGACCGGCCCCGGTCATTGAAGGCGCGATGCAAGCCGCGCAGGAACTGGGCGTCGGGATCATTCTGGTCGGCAAGCAGGATGAGCTGGCCGCCGCTTGCCACAAACTCCATTG
>JACOEF010000922.1 GCA_024998705.1 Nitrospira sp. | reverse complement strand
GAGGTCTTTTGGGTCGGGAGATGGAGCGCGAGGGGCGAGGCTGAAGGCGTTGCCTCTCTTCTATTGGTACAGCGGCGGGATGAGGGAAGGCTCGGATAAATATCACGATCGCCCGGCTGGACCGTATTGGTGGGAAATGCCGGTCACGGCATCTCCTTCGAAGCCCCTGTGGTGTTAGGTCCCACGCACCGATCTCATCGGTCGCAGGTGCGATTCTTCGTCGGTGCCCAACGCCTCATGACAAATCCGGGAGTCGGTTGATGATTTCACCTGTTCCAGAATGTTCTTTGACTGGAGCAGTTGCTTGAGTTGGTCCGGAGTGGGAAGGCTGTCCAGCACGACGGCGACGCAGACCGCAAGGGTGCGTTCTACCTGGTTGTTGAGCATAATCTTAAACTTCGTGTCGGCCAACGGATCGCGACTGGAGATCACGGCCTCTACGGTATAGGGAGCAGGATATGCGGCCGCCAAAAAATCACGGATGACCTGCACCTTCCTCTGCGCGTAATTGTCTGTCATCGTTGCTCGTCCTTTTCTTTCCTCGTCGAGGCTTCTTTCGTCGACGTTGTGTCATTCAACCTGCGCCGGAATCCTACGCCAAACGGCGGGAGGGCGGCAAGACACTCATAGGCAATGATTAGATGTGCGAGGAACACACGCTATGGAGGTGTGTAGCCAGGTGAGTCTTTCTAGGATGCTTGAGGAGGCAGTCGTCGTTTATCTCCGATCCCAGTGAGCCAGCTTGCGTCAGTGCGCTCTTTGCAATTGCTACAGATCTCCCGCATTGACGCCAACGGACCCTCTTCATATCCTTTGAGCGAGCACAGCACTCTGCACTTGGTGCAGATCCAGGATCCATCTGTCAGTCGCATGGAGACCTCCTCGT
>JACOEF010000145.1 GCA_024998705.1 Nitrospira sp. | reverse complement strand
GTCTGCGAATCCGAGGTCTGATTGATTCACGAACCAGAATCAGGCGCTCCCGTTATTACCATCGCGATCGCCAGCCGGAATCAGCTCCTGCGACTTGGCCTACGAACCCTCATCGCACCGCACCAGCACCTCCGGCTGATCGCAGAAACAGCACACACAATACAGGCGGTGAAAATCGTCGCGAAAAAGAAGCCACAGCTGCTGATTATTGTGCTGGAGCCTGGCATGAACATCAGCCGGCTGGTTCGAGAGGTGAAGGCTTCTCACCCGGCCATACGAATCATCGCCCTGCGTGAAATTGAAGATAGTCACTGCGGGGTGGAAGCCTTGTCATCGGGAGTAGACGGTCTCGTGTTGACCATCCAGCCCTGGCTCATCCTACTTACCACCATCGAGTACCTCTGTCGGCTTCCGGCAAACGCGGCGCACTGTCATCCTTACGAGATACGCCCGTTGGAGAAAACCGGCTCAGCCACCGACATCGACCAGCGGATCCCCGTTCTACCGAATTGGTCTGGGACCTCACAAAACGCGAGCATGACATCATCGCCTTGATCGGGGAGGGCCTGTCCAACAAAGATATCGCCTGCCGCCTCAGCATTTGCAGCACAGCCGTGCGCCATCACCTCACCAGCATTTTCGGCACACTCGATGTGCACAGCCGCCGGCAGCTCCTGATCCGAGCGCTTGACTACGGCGTCATAACACTCCACGCGAATGGATAACCGTTCGCGCATCCCTAGCAGCAAGCTCGATTCTCATCATGAGGACGCCGTACAGGCTCACCCAACCCATTCGTCGTCCACGTACCGAGCAACGAGTCGTCTCATAAGAGAACACGTTGCGGAGCATCCAGATGAGATGATATGAAGCGGCCGTCAACCAAGTGAGGCTGTGGCTGGGACCCCAGGAGTCGCGATGCCGATCACCTAGGCAACGACGGTTTTCTGTTTGAGGTATTCCATCAGATCGGAAAAGGAGCCCTCGCGAAGAATACGCGTGAACTGGGCCTGATATTTGGCCATAATGCTGGACCCGTCGATGCTGATGTCGTTGACAAGCCAGGCCCCGGATCGCTGGACGACGTGAACTTCAATCCGTGTATCGACCTCCGCCCCAGCAGGAGCGATCACCACGTACGTCCCGCCGGCATCGTCACGCTCAGCAAGATAGGTCACTTGGGCCACAGAATAGTCTCGCAGGTGGTCAGCCAGATCGTCGCGTAACACCTGCACACACAGTCGCACAAACTGCCGTCGCGCGGCAGCATTCGACTTGACCCCGGTCTCCCCCAGGGAACGTTCAGCCATTTCTTCATAGTTGAACGCGCGCCGAACCACCTGCTCAATTTCCCATTGGCGCTGTGTCGACCGGCTCACATCCTTCAACTCCGTCAGGATATACAACATATCCTTCATCGTTCGCTCGACCGCCTCCGTAGGCGTCTGTCCTGCCCACGAAGTGGTGGCATGGCCGGAGACTGCCGTCAACATCACACCAAGTAGACACACCATCAGGCCCCGGACGGACGTCAAAGTCGAAGAGCGGGGATACCTGAGGCTGACACATCTGTCGTTCATACGTTCTACCTTCCAATAACCTCTGCCAATGACCGTTCATGGTACCGGCCGCCAAAACCGAGCGTCAAGCACGTGGATATACCTGTGTGATCTGCCGAATGCTCAGGCCCTGGCGGCCGCATTGAGAGATTTTATTTTCCTCTCCGGGGAACCTTCGGTATACTCGCGCCATGTTTCTTCGACGAATGCCTCTCCTGCTGCTCAGTCTTTCCATTCCTGCCCTCTTTTCAGGCTGCGAAACGACCGACAAGATGCTCGGCGCCGCCGAACGGGCCGTCGGCAGCAGCACGGGACGAACCGTCCTCGATATCGTCGGCGGCAAGGATCCGGCCGACATCGCCCGACGACGCGTCGAACATTACGGGCGGGACCCCCAAGCCTTGTTGCGGGATCTGCGGTCGATCCAACGAGACTTTCAAGCGCTCATGGCGGCGTTGACGGGAGAGGTCGGGAAGAAGTGGGGCACCAAGGACGTCAAACTGCCCGAACAGAAAAAGTATGTGAAGTATACCCAGAATTACCGCAGCCGAGCCATTGTGGATTTCGATGCAGGCAACATCCTGATCGAAACGCTGGACGAGAAGGATCCGAAGGCCAGCCTGAAAAACGCGGTTGTGACCACCCTCCTCACCCCCAACGACCCACGCAGCGTCGATCTGTTTACGGATAAAGAAATCACCCTGACCAGCGACAAGGAACCGTACCTCCTGGGCCTCGTGTTGGATCAGTCCGGAAAGCCGGTGCGGACGCCCGCGGACGCGGAACAGTTTGCCGACACACTCCTCGTTAAGAACACGACCACCCGCAAGGTCGACCAGGAAGAGGGACCGAAAACCGCCCACATGGTCACCATCTCTATGGTGACGAATTTCTCGCACAAACAAGCGGAGAAATATCGTACGGTCGTCGGCCAGTTTGCGGAACGGTTCCAAATTAGCCCCAGCCTCGTGTTTGCCATCATCCGCACCGAAAGTAACTTCAACCCCTTTGCCGTCAGTTCTGCGCCGGCTTATGGGTTGATGCAATTGGTCCCCACCAGCGGAGGACGGGATGCGTACCGCAAGGCCAAAGGTGAGGACAAGGCGCCCTCACGCGACTACCTCTTCGATCCGGACAACAACATCGAGTTGGGAACGGCCTATCTCAACGTGCTGACGTACACCCAATTGGACGATGTGACCGACCCGGTCTCGCGTGAATACTGCGTCATCTCCGCCTACAACACCGGCGCCGGCAACGTATTCAAAACCTTTTCCAAAGATCAGCGCGGCGCCCTGCAACAAATCAATGCCCTGCAACCGGCGGCCCTCTATGACCGCCTCCGCGGTGGACTTCCCTACCAGGAGACCCGCGACTACCTGGCAAAAGTCGTGGGATTCCGCAAACAGTTTGTCACCATCGGCGAGTCAGGATCTAAATAACCGGGGATTCGGCTCCAGAGATCCTCCCTACTTCCCGTCGATCGGGCGCTCCCCATTGCCATCGCCAATGCCATGCCGAACCGAATAGCGATCCTCATCAGCGCAGCACTGCTGCTGGGACTCGCCCTCATCCCGGTCCTCTCCGTGCAGATCCCTCCCCTCTCAGACTATCCCAACCACATGGCACGTATGCACATTTTGGCGGACGGAGGGCAGAATCCCTTCCTACGGGAATACTATGCGATCCACTGGGATCTGCTGCCCAATCTCGCCATGGATCTCATTGTTCCTCCGCTGCTGTCGATCCTGTCGCCTGAATCGGCGGGGACACTCTTCATCGGCTGGTTATTCGCCGGCTTGATGAGCGGCACCATCGCATTGCACTATGCCTTGCACCGCCGCTGGTCCCCATGGCCCTTGTTGGGATACTTCTTTCTCTATAACAGCGTCTTCCTGTGGGGGTTTTTGAACTACCTCTTCGGCCTCAGCCTGGCGTTGCCGGCAATCGCCTTGTGGCTGCTCCTGCGCAACCGCCCCGTCACACTGGTCGTCCCGCTGTTCTCCTGCGTCACGATCATCCTCTTCTTCGCGCATCTGTTCGCCTTCGGCGTATGGGCCATGATCGTGCTCAGCTACGAATGCAACCACTGGTGGAGACACCGTCAAACAGGAACCCCGCCTACGGCCCATCTTTTCTTGAAAGCGGTGCCGCCCCTGGCACTCCCGCTCATCCTCCTGGCGCTCTCCCCGACGTTCAGGCCCACGACTTCAACCGACTACCCAAGCTGGCTCAGAGGAGCGCCCACTCGTCCCAGCATCACCTTCTCCCCCCTCAACACCAGGCTTGAAGCGCTCAAAGGGACGATTCGTACGCCACAAACAAACTTGGATCGAGTCACCGCCGTGCTGTTATTCGGACTGGTTGCAACTGGGCTGGCGCTGCGCCAATGCCGCATTCTGCCGTCCATGTATCTGCCGCTCGCCGTGACGGCGGCGGTCGCATTAGCCATGCCGTCGACGATCGGCACAACCGGACTCGTCGATATTCGCATGCCCGTCGTGTTTCTACTCCTGCTGATAGCCGCATCAGATTGGTCTCCCCTACGCCGCCGCTGGCTTATCCCAGTTGCCCTGGCATTCACCGCACTCTTTGTGATTCGGCTGGGAGTCATCACGGAACACTGGCGAGAAACGGATCGGCACTACCGGCAATTTCAGGAGGCGCTGGATCACTTACCGGAAGGAAGTCGTCTGTTCTCCGGGCTGGTTCGCCCCGATGTCACTTCGGCCATGGAAGGCAGCGAGCCCGATCCGATGCCGATGAATGCCCTCACCTGCTGGGGTATCATTCGACGATCGTTGTTCGTCTCCAACCTTTTTTCAGCGCCAGGCCAACAGCCGGTCCGGTTAACCACGGCCTATCGCCAGATGCTGACAGCGGAAGAGTTCCTAGCCCAAGCGCGCCCGCTCCCCTGGGACCAGATTGGGACCGACTATGATTTCGTGGTCGTTCGAAAAGGACATCGGCTCGCGCGCACAATCCCGGCGACCTTTACCGCCACAGAATCCGGCGAGATGTTTCAGTTCTATCGCACCCCCAGAAAGGACTCGGCCTCGTCAGGAACTGAACGGCGCGGCGAAGGCGTTACCGGGACTTTGTTTTCCAAGTGATGGACGACGTGGCCGCATAATTCCACACCGTTCCGACGAGAATCCCCGCGAGTGCGGATACCCCCCAGTTGAAATTCTGGGTGAAGAGATAGGACGCCACACCGACATTGCCGACCGCCCCCAGACTACAGACCAGTACGAACGTCAGCCAGCCCCGTACCCACTGCCACCCGCGTAACCGCTGGTCCCGGTAGGTGATGACATTGTTCAAAATGAAATTGGTCGTCATGGCGACCAATGTTGCAATGCCCTGTCCCCATACAAACGGCCATGCCAACCATCGATAGACGAGCAGCAACATGGCGAAGTGGATACCCACGCCCGAACCGCCGACCAACGCAAAGGTCACCAGCCTCACCGGCACGAAACGCCCGATAGACTTGTCCAGGAGCAGCATGAAATAGTCCCACACGACCTGGCTATCGACTTTGCTTTCACCGAACTGTCGCGTCCGGAATTCATAGGGGATTTCCTTGAACCGCAAGGGGCGGGGAGACGACGCAAAAAATCCAACAGCAATTTGAACCCAAGACCGGACGTGTGTCGCACAAGTTGTTCGAACACCTCGCGGCGCAGCGCAAAAAACCCGCTCATCGGATCCGTCAACTCTGCCGGCACGAGGTAACGACTGACGCGTGTTGCCCATTTGCTGGTCAATACACGAAGACGATTCCAGTCACCCAGACTGCCGCCGGCCACGTATCGACTCCCGATTACCACGTCGTATCCATCTTGCTTCAGCCACCGAAGCATTTCGGGGAGGATTCGTTCGTCATGCTGAAGGTCCCCGTCCATGACAGCGACGAACGGTGCAGAGCTGGACAGCATGCCCTCAATACAGGCGGAAGATAACCCTCGGCGCCCGATTCGCTGAAGACAGCGCACCCGATGATCGGAACAGGCCAGGTTACGGACAACCTCGGCCGTCCGATCCGGAGAATCATCGTCAACGACAATCAGCTCCCACTGCACCCCAACCAGGCATTGTTCAAGGAGGTCTACGAGACGGGCAACATTATCCCGCTCATTGAAGGTGGGAACGATGATAGATAATTCAGGCCCGGGGAAAAGCACTCAGACGAACTCCTTTCCAGAAGAAATCGAACCTGCACGCACGGGCTTACGCTCTGCCTCCTACACTCCGATTATCAGCCTCGCCGGAGACACCCGCTCGCCGAGGCCGAAGGATAACTCGCCTTTCACATCATCCGGATTGTAGTAGGTTCCAAACAGACGATCCCAAATCGTCAGCAACGCCCCGAGATTTGTCATCTGATGGGCGGGGTTTGAACTGTGATGAATCTGATGATACCGCGGAGTGACGAAGACCCATTCCAGCCACGAGGATCTCCAGGTCACATTCAGATGCATCCAATTGTTCCGAATAATGTGTTCGACCATAATCACCTGAAATGCCCATCCCGACGCTTCGTGCAGCAAGGGAAGCGCAATGATATACGTCAGGTTGAACAGGGCGATATGCGGCATCGTGGCACGGATTCCAGCAAGCCAGTACAGCGAGGTTGGAAAATGGTGCCATCGGTGAATGCGCCACACCGGCCTGGTATGCATGAGCCGATGCACCCAATAGAGCCCGAAATCCTCGACGATGTAGAAGAGCACCAACTTGACGACCGTCGGCAGGTTATACAGCGCTGCAGGCATGTAATTCGGAATCGGAATCCGATCCGTCACCTGGAGCACGACGAGAAACGATATATTTTAGAAGCCCAACGCGATCAGATCTCGCCAGAACACAGACCGGTAGGCAATCGGACGTGCCGGAAATCGCCACTCGATGAGAAAACACAGGAGGCCGACACCCCAGAACAGCAGGTAGGGATACAGCGCCTTATCCATAGGCCTCCATTCGACTGCTACACTTCATGAGGAACCTCACACCGCGTGACCTCGACCCTGTTCGCCGACATCGGCGCGTATGCTTCCTCTCCTCTAGCATCACCGGAAGTTCCGCTTAGCCTACCCTACCGAAAACCTCCGCTGTTGCGAAACGCTTTATACTATTCCGCATGTCCGCTCTCGGCATCGATCTGCCCCGGGCTGACCGACCCGTTCCGTCGATACCCACATCACCGGCAATCACTCTTCGTCAAGTTCCTGCCCACCACGACCCCCTTCAGGCCGACGATCAACACCGTTTAGATTAACGTTATCACCGTTAATCTAAACGGTTACCAGAACGGCCATGTGTGCGAAAATAATTTCAGTACAATAATTCAACGCGTTGTGAATATTTCCCCCATCAACCATAAGGGCACAGGGATTGCTATACCTACCAACCATGCAGCTGAACTGACCATACACTATCACTCACCCGGCGATTTTCGTCCGGATAGACCTCACGGAGGAGCACAACATGAATCGACACATCGCAACCTATTCCACCGTTGTCCTGACTTGCGCCTGGGCGTTATTCGGACCCGCTCCCACCCAGGCGGCCACCGACACCATTGCGCCGGTCTCGTGGAGCAACAATCAAAAATCTGCCGCCTGGGCAGAGGAACTGCTCGGCCAAGTCGTGACCTACCAAACACTGGCTGAGAAGAACCTGATCCCCGGAACGTTTGAGGCCTATGTCGAACAGATGCGGAAAGTGCGCGAGCTGTACCGCACGGGAAATCGGCGAGCCACCTACGACGGCGTGAACCAACTCATGGTCATGCTGGAAGCCAGGGTGGGTGGAATCGATGTGCATAGCGCCGACGCGTTGTGGGACTTCTGCTACCGCGTCACCCCGGATGAATACCATGCTCGCGATCGCCATGTCCGGGCAAAGGGGGCCGATGAAGTGCAGAAGCACGAAGAATTTATGCGGGACATGGATGAACGAGCGTCGATGGCCTTCTAAGACACATTGGCTCCATCGATCTGTGGAATCTACGGCAGAGCCGACAGTCCACCTGAGGCTGTCGGCTCTGCCGCCCTCGCACAAGCGCACGGAGGATTCCGGTGCTCTATGATCTTCGATGTTACGATCTACGCTCACGAGAACCTTCCTCCTGCTGTGCATCCTTCTGATTGAGAGCACACGCGCAATCGTTGCCTCATCCCCGGTATGGGCTGAGAGCGAACGCACCGAATATGGTCCGGCCTCCTCAGGTTTGTCGTCATCCCCCGTGCGCCTTTGGATGGATAGGACAGATACGGTGTCGTCGCTCATCGGATCAGCCTTCGACCTCCAGCATTTCTGGATGCGCGCCGATCTCCGCGTGAGACCTGAATGGCGCAATGGTGTTTGCTTCGGAGGCGGCCCCCCGATCGCCGGCGCCTGCAACAGCCTCAATCAGTTCGGGTCCGGCACTAGAGCGCATGGCGGTGGCAATGCCAGCGATTTCTTCATCCAGCAGTGGGCACGCATCGGCCTGGGCTATGATCCCTCCCCCAACCTCAATTTTTATGTCGAGCTACAGGACTCCGCCACGTGGGGAGGGAGCGGCGACCCCACCGGAAGGAATCAGGGGGGGGACGCGAGCACTCATAACTGCGGGAGCCAGCAAGCAGGACAATGCCGCTTAGGCATTCGTGCCGGATATATGCTGGTCAGAAACCTCGCCGGCATTGATGGATTGAGCGCCAAGATCGGCCGACAATATGTTGTCTTCGGCAACCAACGACTCTTCGGCCATTTCGATTGGGCCAATACCGGCTATTCGCACGACGGCGTCATGCTGAGTTATGCCACCGCCGATTTCGATACGAAGCTGGGTTGGTTTCGGAATTCCGAAACGGACTTGGGGCAAGCGAGCCCGGGTGGAAGCCTTACGCCAAACCTCTTGACGTGCACCCCGGAGACCAATTCCTCGGCCACCTGCAATCCTGCACTTTCGCAACATGCGCCCGATGCGGGCGGCGACGTAGACATGGTGGTGTTTTATAATCAGCTCCGCAACATCCCCCGCCTGATCGTGGAGCCCTACTATGTCCTGTACTCGAACCGTCTTCCGGAGCGAGCCAATCCCGGTCAATACCTGCCCAAATCGGCATCTCAGTTACGACACATGGTCGGCCTCCGCCTGGAGTTTCGACAGGGCAATTGGGACTTTACCCATGAAGCTGCCTATCAATTCGGCCGCAGTGCCGATGGACTCGGTCTCGATAACCAACGTAATCTGCAGATCAATGCCTGGGCCTCCGGGACGTGGCTCGGCTATACGTGGTACACCCATCATTGGAAGCCCAGGGTCGCCGTCGGATTCGACTACGCCTCCGGAGACGGCGACAGCAACTGTGTCACCCCCGGCGGGAACCTCGCACGCAGTTGCGGCGGCAATGCCAACACATTCGAGAATTTTTTCCCGACCAATTTCCTGCACGTCGGATACATGCTCAACGGCGCCTGGCGCAATAGCGTCCAGGCGCAGGTCAATTGCCAGGCTCGACCGACCACTCGTGACCATATCGAACTCTGGGCGTTGCGCAAGTACTTGGCAAGCGCCCGCGACAATTGGTACCGTGGATCACAAGGGCCGTTGATGTTCTCCGGGGCCGACAACCAGACCACTCACATCGGCGATGAACTCGACATCGCATGGAGCCATATGTTTGCAGATGGGAAAGTCTCGCTGGCAGCCATCTACGGGCACTTCTTCTCGGGCCCCTACATCAAACACCAGCTCGGTACCGCTGAGGACCAGGACTGGGGCATTGTGCAACTCTGGACGAATTTTTAGACGACTATGCAACGCGCCACACTGAATTTTGAAACGCTGTTGGAAGTGACTAACGCCCTGAACTCGCAACGGGACATCGAGAGCCTCTGGCGCGTCATTGCCGACCAAATCCAAAAGGTGATCCCATGGGATAGGGCCGGGATCACGCTCTACGAATCACAGACCGATTCCTTTCGCTTTTATGCCGTCATCACCAACATGGCGACTCCCGCCCTGGCGCACGATAGCGCGATCCCACGCGAAGGCAGCGCAGTCGGCTGGGTCTATGACAACCGTCGCCTGCATATCAGGGAAGACCTCCAAAAAGAACAAGTTTTCATGGAGGATCGATACTATGTTCAGGAAGGGTTGGGCCGCATGATCAACCTGCCCTTGCTCGTCCGGGAGCATTGTCTCGGGACGTTGAACATCGGCAGCGTGCAAGCCGGGCACCTGGACCAGGACGATTGTAAATTCCTCCAGCAAGTCGCCACGCAAATCGCTTACGCCATCGACCATGTGTTGGCCTATGAG
Organism: Nitrospira sp.; assembly: GCA_024998705.1. Taxonomy (GTDB): domain Bacteria; phylum Nitrospirota; class Nitrospiria; order Nitrospirales; family Nitrospiraceae; genus Nitrospira_A. Next base: position 1,289 of record JACOEF010000145.1, on the reverse strand, counting down.
CAGATCAAGCAACTGAGCGAGCGTCTCCGCCGAGAGAATGAATATCTCGCAGAGGAGGTCAAAGCCAGCCGGAACCTCCGACTGGTCGTGGGAACCGCCCCCTCCTTCCGGAAGGTCGTCGATCTTCTGAAGGCCGTCGCCCCGACGGATACGACGGTGCTCCTCCTTGGAGAAACCGGAACCGGGAAAGAAGTGCTGGCCCAGGCTCTTCACGATGTGAGCCTCCGCAGTCACAAGCCTTTTATTCGCGTCAACTGTGCGGCGCTGCCGTCGGGACTCATTGAGAGTGAGTTGTTTGGTCATGAGCGGGGCGCATTCACCGGAGCGCAACTACGAAGAGCCGGACGATTTGAACTGGCCCACACCGGCACGTTGTTCTTGGACGAGATCGGTGAAATGCCGATGGAAACCCAAGCGAAGCTGCTGCGGGTTCTGCAGGACGGGATGGTCGATCGCATCGGGGGAACCCAACCAATCGCAGTAGACGTCCGGCTGGTCGCCGCCACCAACGCCGACCTTCAGGCCGCCGTTCGCCAGGGAACCTTTCGCGCAGACCTGTTCTACCGCCTTCATATTTTCCCCATCGCCCTGCCGCCCTTACGGGATCGGCGGGAGGACATTCCCCTGCTCGCGCAGCATTTCCTGGCGCAAATCGGGAGCAAGCTCAAACGGACGCATCTCGCCTTTGAGCCGCAATCGATGGCGCGGCTCCTCACCTACAACTGGCCCGGTAACGTGCGCGAGCTTCAAAATGTGATCGAACGCGCCGTGATTCTGTCCGGCTCCTCCCAAGTCACCGTAGACGAGATGTTGCTCCCTGTCGCGCAGGCCAGTCACAGCCCTTCCAACAATCAGCCGGTAAGCTTGGGCGATGTGGAGCGTCACCATATCCTCGAGGTGCTGGAAAGGACAAAATGGCGAATCTATGGCGAGCAAGGGGCCGCTCATCTGCTGGGGCTCAACCCAGAAACGCTGCGGAGCCGCCTGAGAAAACTTGGCCTTCGACGGCCGGCCGCCAGCTCGCCTGAACCCAGCGCTCGCCCCTAACCCAGCGAGATCGCTGGATTGATGCCGGAAGGATCCCCTCCTGACTTTTTCCGTTAGCGGCGAAGAGTCACATCGCGCGCTCCTGCCCCCGGGCAGGTCAGGCCTCTGGTTCTCGACTCATTTGACCAAACTATAGAAAGCGTGATAAATTGCTGAACCGTACGAGCTACGAGCGAGATCCTACGCTTCGCGTCTCCGTCATTTCACTGCGCGATCGCTTTCCTAACTTACGCTCCTCCTAC
>JACOEF010000921.1 GCA_024998705.1 Nitrospira sp. | reverse complement strand
TTGCCCGGTATCGCCCAAAGCCTAAACCAGTTTCGCCTGGAAGGCGAGGGGGCATTGCAGCCCAGCCAGGTGCTCAGTACCTGCATGCAACAGATCGAACACCTTCAGGGCGTTGCAAAGCAGGCGAATGCGACCCCGCTCGTCACCTTTCTTACCGGCCTTCAAAACTTCCTCTCCTTGATCGTTCAACGTCGCATTGTGATTGCATCCCAGCGCGTGCAAGCCGTGGAGGCTCGCATTCTTGCCGTGGCGACGACGATCGAGGAGTGGATCAGCGCCGGACAGCAGGAACGGGATGTGATGAGCCGGCTGCCGCTGGCCGCGTGAGGAGCCTCCGGCCTGTTCAAGACCAGCCAGACGAGGACCTTCTTTCGACGTGCGATCGAGCCGAAGAGCCATCGCACGGTCTAGTTGGTTCCAGACCGTATCTCTGGGCTGTAGTGTGTGGAGCGGAAACAGGCTCCTGGTGAGCGCAGGCGGTAATCGCGCGGGCATGCGTGGTGGCTGGAGGATGAGAGGGAATGGCAGTGAGTCACTATCGGCAGGCTGAGGACGCGGTCATGCAGGTCGCCGCCGCGGTGCAACGGCAAGAGCCGGTCAATGTGACGGTGCTGAACCGGCTCGCCGGTGGGATCGTCGAATCAATCCAGGCGAACGATCAATTGGTTGTCGAGGCGCTGTCCAGCCCTGTGGGGCCGCCGCTGGTCACCAATCTTGTCAATGTCAGTATTCTGGCCACAAAAGTCGGTGTCGGTCTTGGCTACTATGGTGCGGAGTTGCGGCGACTCGCATTGGCAGGACTTCTGCACGACATCGGCATCTTCGCCGTTCCGCAGCAACTACTCACGAAGACCGGTCGTCTGACCGCCGATGAGCGGGCGCTGGTCGAACAACATCCTCGTTTGGGATGCCGTGTGATCGAGCAGCTCGGTGCGGAGTATGCCTGGCTGGCCGAAGTGGTGCTGCAGGCGCATGAGCGCGGGAGAGGGCAGGGGTACCCGAATCGCTTGAAAGGTCGTGAAATCCATGAGTTGGCGCAGATTATCGGGCTCGTCGACATTTTTGACGCGCTGGTCAGTCCTCGCCCATACCGTCGACGCCTCCTCCCGCACGAAGCCATACGCGAGCTGTTGAATACGGAGCGCACGGCATTTCCTCGTGAAATCATGAAGGCTCTCGTGGAGCAACTTTCCGTCTATCCCTTGGGCACCACGGTACGTCTGAGCAGCGGCGAAGAAGGTGTGGTGGTGCGGATCACCCCTCAGTATCCGTTGCGCCCGGTTCTCCGTGTCACGGATTCGCAGGAGACGTTCGGATCTGAGTCGCCTCGGTATCTGGATCTGAGTGTGTTGCCGCACGTGTCGGTTGCGGAGACCATCGATTCCCCGGCCTTGGAACGCGTCACCTTCACCTCGGCGCCCCCGCCTGCTGAGTCTTCGGCAGCTCCGACCACCGCCTCGGATCAGTTTGCGGCCCTGCTCGAGAGTCTGGATGCGATTGCCGGTGTCATTCAGGCGGCAGTCTCGCAGCCCAAGGCCTCCGCTCCCTCAATTCAATCTCCGTCGACGACGGAGGGTATCGATCAGGCACCACACGTTCGGCGGGAGATTGTGGGTCTGTTTGTGTTGGAGGCTCGCGAATGGCTGAACCAGATCCAGACAGCCTTGGAGCGGCTGGATACAACGAGTGAACAAACGCGTCGCACCAAACTCTCTACGATCTTATGGCAGAGCGTCAACAACCTCGGGCGATCCGCGGCGACCGTTGGCCTCACGGCGGTGGAAGACATGGCGACCCG
>JACOEF010000068.1 GCA_024998705.1 Nitrospira sp. | reverse complement strand
GTGATTGCATTGGCGGTGTTTATCCCCACGGAAAACATCCCCAAGAGTCTTCGGAACAAGGCCTAGCGGCGGGCGGCTATGGCGCTCCCGTCTGGGTGGATTGGGCAAGCCGCTAATTTTCTCGGGATCGACGAGCCCTGGTGTCATCCCGATCAGGCCGGAGTCTACGTCCTCCCGGCTCCCTACGAACATACCTCGAGTTATATCCTCGG
>JACOEF010000308.1 GCA_024998705.1 Nitrospira sp. | reverse complement strand
CGCAAGAGATCCGTTTCCGACCAGGGAGCGACCGCGCTCACGACACGAAGTTTCGGCTTGCCCTCCGTGAGTGTGCCGGTCTTGTCGAACACCAGCGTATCGACCTTTTCGATGGTTTCCAGCGCTTCAGCTTTTTTAAACAGCACACCGGCCGCCGCGCCGCGACCAGTCCCCACCATAATCGACATCGGCGTCGCCAAACCCAGGGCGCAGGGACAGGCAATGATCAGCACAGCCACAGCATTCAACAAGGCATGGGCCAGACGCGGTTCCGGCCCCACTAACGCCCACACCAATCCGGTCACGATCGCCACGCCAACGACCATCGGAACAAAATACCCGGCCACGACATCGGCAGTGCGCTGGATGGGAGCCCGACTCCGTTGCGCCTCCGCCACCATCTGCACGATATGCGCCAGGAGCGTATCCGCACCCACACGATCGGCCCGCATCACCAGCCCGCCGGAGCCGTTGATCGTGCCGCCCGTTACCCGATCCCCGGCGGTTTTCTCAACCGGCAAGGATTCGCCGGTAATCATCGACTCATCGATCGCCGTCGCCCCTTCCAGCACCACCCCATCGACCGGCACCCGTTCGCCCGGTCGCACGCGCAGGCGATGTCCCACCTGCACCTGGTCAAGCGACACATCTTCTTCACGGCCGTCCTCGCGCAAGAGCCGCGCGGTCTTAGGCGCCAGCCCCAACAGAGCCCGGATTGCCCCGGTCGTCCGACTCCTCGCCCGCAATTCCAACATCTGCCCCAGCAGGACCAGCACCGTAATCACCGCCGCCGCCTCGAAGTACACCGGCACCGCCCCGTTCTCCAGGTGGAACGATTGCGGAATCAGCTCGGGGAATATCGTGGCGAAGACGCTGTAGAGATAGGCCGTGCCGGTGCCGATCGCAATCAGCGTGAACATGTTCGGGCTGCGATGGATGATCGACGCCCAGCCGCGCTGAAAGAACGGCCACCCGGCCCAAAGCACCACCGGCGTGCTGAGCAAACACTGCAGCCAGGCCGATTGTCCATCGGTCACGAGATGCTGGATTGGATGGCCGGGCAGCATATGCGACATGGCCAGCACAAACACCATCGCCGCCGGGCCGAGTCCCACCCAGAACCGCCTGGCCATATCCACCAACTCCGGATTGAGCTCTTCTTCAACCGTGACGGTCCGAGGCTCCAGCGCCATCCCGCAAACCGGACAGGCCCCCAGCTCCGCCTTCACCACCTCCGGATGCATCGGGCAGATATACTCCGTTTTGGTCGACAGCGGCTGAATCGAATCCGGTTCCAGTGCCATGCCGCATTTCGGACAGGGTACCGGCTTCTCCTCCAACACCTCAGGACACATGGGACAGACATACTTCGTCCCCGGAGGAGGCGGTGTGACGGCTGTCATCGACTTCGATGATGAGGGCGCGAGATAGCGTTGCGGATCGGCTCGAAACTTGGTGAGGCAACCCTGGCAACAGAAGAAGTACCTGGTGCCCTGGTAGTCGAACGACCCGGCCGCCGTTGCCGGATCCACCGTCATGCCGCAGACCGGATCAATGACGCCTGTGACCGCGTCGCCCGACGGCGAGCTGCCCAACATCGGGAGCGACTTGCCCCCGAACTGCCGTGGCACTGTGGATGCCGTCACGGTAGCCGATGAGACATACCGGGCCGGGTCCACCCGGAATTTTTCGAGACACCCTTGGCAACAGAAGTAATACGTCTTGCCTGCATGCATATGAGACCCGGCGGCGGTGGCTGGTTGAACGGTCATCCCGCAGACCGGATCCCGTTCGCCGCCCACATCCGGCGGCTGGTCAGACATCGCCTGCATCATCGGCAACGAACGCCGAGCGAGCCCTGCCCCTGCTGCCGCCGCAACCGGTGCGTGCTTCCCGTACTGATCCGGTGCGGCACGAAACCGGTCAAGACAGTGGACGCTGCAGAAATAGTACGTCCGGCCGTCATGGTCGAAATGACCCGCCGCCGTCGCCGGATCCACCGTCATGCCGCAGATTGGATCAAGAGCCATGAACCCGTACCTCGTCTCTCGTCGTTCGTCTCTCGTTCCGGTCGAGGACCGCTTCACGAGATATACCTCTTACTTCTTGCTGTCACCCTCAAGAATGCTGCGAATAATAACCTTTAAATTCTCGGGGTCAATTTGTTCGACCTTGATGTTGCCGTCGAGCAGGACGGTGGGTGTCTGTTGAATCTTGATGCGATCGCCCCATTTCCGTCCGTCTTCGAAGGCCCTCGCGGGCTTGGCGCTGGCCAAGCCTTCTTCGAACGCGGCCGGATTAAGGCCGACCTCGCGAATCAACACTTCGCGGATCGACTTATCGATGATACCGATCTTGTCCTGATGGATGGTCCGAAACAGGGCCCGCTTCATTTCACTCCCCTTGCCCATCGTCTTCGCCTGTTCATACATATCGAACGCCGTCGGCAACTTGCCGGAGATCACCGGATACCCCACCATGACCGCTTCCAGCTTATTACCGAATTCCTTCTCCAGAATCGCGAGGCCTTCGCCGTCGAATCGGTGGCAATGCGGGCAATAAAAATCGGCGAATTCAATCAGTTGCACTTTTCCCGGCTTGTGCGTCGACTTTTCGTCGTTCAGCACCTGGAAGTTGCCTTTGAGTTCCGGCTTCCCCGCCTGCGCAACTCCCGCCGGCCCGAAGGCCACCATCGCAACCAGCCCCATCAACAAGCTTCCCAGCCACACACGACGCGTCGCCATACGCTGCACTCCTTTTTCAAACTTGGTTCGGTTCAACAGGCCTATCGACATTATAAACAATGCTCGCCCATTTCGACGTCTGATATAATGCCAACGATGCAAGTGAAACTTCTACAGGGGATCGGCATTTTGTGGTTCATCACGATCCTGGCGGCCTGCGCCTCGTCCGGGGACAGGCTGGACTCACCCGACGGTGGCCAGCAAGCCCCGCCGTTTGCTCAAATCAAGGCCACACCGGAATCATTCAAGGGGCAGCCCCTTGTATTAGGGGGGCAGGTGCTGGCCGCGCGACGCATGAAAGACGGCACGCGGATTGAAGTGCTGCAGTTGCCGCTCAACGACTCGCAACAACCGACGCTAGATCTTTCGAAATCCCAAGGGCGCTTTGTCGCGATCCAGCGGGAGTTTCTGGATCCTGCGACCATTCCCCAGGGCACGTTCCTGACCGTCACCGGCGAACTCACCGGGTCCATGACCTTACCGCTCGACGAGACCGACTATACCTATCCCGTGATCGACATCAAATCGTTCCGCACCTGGATTCCAACGCAAGACTCGAACATGTCCCGCATCCGCCCCTACCCGTATTACAGTCCCTTTTGGCACCCCTACTGGGGCCCCTATGGGCGCTTTCCCTACTACTGGTAGCCTGGCCATCTGTCACGCATTCTTTCAACAACGAGGCCTACACAACAACGCCCCGTCCATCCATAAGGATGAACGGGGCGGGTGTACTCGCGCAACAGACGGCGGCTGTTACTTGATCATCACCAGCTTGCCGCCGGGCTGCTTGGGATTGAGCTGATCGTGGTACTCTAGTGTATTCCCCTGAGTTTGGTTAAAGAGATCGCTCGTCGGAATCCCGATGTACTTTGTCTCGCCCGGCTTCAACCGAACTTCGGCCTTTAACACAAACGGCGACGCCGCATTGACGGTGTCGATCATTTGGAATCCCCGCTCCGTCGCGGTGGTATTCGTGACCTTGACCAACAACGGACGACCCGGCCGAACTTTAAAATCAATCACCGTGGTCGGCGGATACCAGGCCTTCAGGGTCCCCAGTTCAATGGCGTACAACTGCACATCCACTTCCAACTCTTTAAACGGCTGCCTCACGACGGAACCGGTCTCGAGGTCTCCCACTTCGACCCCTCCGGCCTGCAGCGCCCATGCAGACGTTCCGCTCGCCAACACACCCATCACGCCCAGGAAAAAGACCGCAATCCTGCTCAACATAGAACCTCCTGTCAGGTTAAAGAGATGAGGACGGACGATGCTCCTGCGCCAGGCAAGGAGGAAGACCGGTGCCTTCCAACACCTGACCACCGACAATGTGACCATCGACGATGAGAAACAGCACTTTCATATGTTTGGTATGGTCCGAAAATTTCCCGCTGGCCACCGCCAGCACTTCATGTGATCCGTCGGGCTGGGGCCGATCCGCTTCGATCCTCACATAGTACGAATCAAAGCCCTCAAATTCCCGATTAAACGCCTGCGCCCGCAACAACCGCTCCAGTGACTCGTCGGCGGCCCACACTCCCGACCCACCGGCCAGCACGAGCATCTGAACCACGGTCAGGAAGAGTTTTCGCATGGGAGACCTCTCCTAGAGAGTCGAGTTATAGCCCCAGCGCACTCAATCGTCTACAGATGCACGCTCACGGATGCCTACCGATGCTACAGGATCGTCTCGTTAAACTGGGGGATACGGAACCGCGCCGGATTCGACAAGATGCAGCATGTCTCATGAGATTGAGCAGGTCAGGCCACGAGGCGCAGAGCGCGGCCTCGGCGAGGAACGAAGGGGGAAGCCGGGTCGTGCTCGCCTCCCCCTTCGTAATGCAGACGACCTACTTCCCTTTCCCCTTCCCCTTGTGGCTTGAAGCCTGCTCCGCATGCGCCAAGGACTCCTCCGCATGTTTGACGGCTTCCTTCGCATGCTCCAACGCTTCTTTGGCATGCGGATCGTTGCTGGCTTTGACCGACTCTTCCAGATGCTTGATGGCTTCCTTCTCATGCTCCACGCCTTCCTTGGCGTGCGCAATCGTTTCCTTCACGTGCCCACCGCCGTCGGCCAGGGCATATCCCACCGGCCCAGCCGCCACCAACGCAGACACCGCGAACGCCATAATGCCTGAACGCAACAACGTCATGATGATTCCTCCTGTGTGATACGTAGATCTAGCACTTCATAGGGCGGCATTCTACCGCATGTGGACGACCTTGCTCAGTAGGCACAGCCGGGGCGGCACTCGATGTGAACGAAAAGCGTGCCCCCCCGAAAGACGGTAGGAGAGGGAAGCGCATGGGCGTACGCTTCCCTCATCGGAGCTCACTGCGTGGTCAGCGCAGTCCAACCATCGAGCCCCGTCCACCAATCATCGAATGTCGGCGGGCGTCAACCAGGGCAACCGGCAGACGCCACAGCGTCCACGATCTGCCCTCGCATTCCGGCCAGCAGAATCCCAACTCGCATACACCCATGACTCGGCCTCTCTGACCCCCGCGCCATGCATCGTCAGACCGGCACACTTTTCCATCGCAAACACCGAAGGCCTGGCCCCAGAGGATACGGTTGCAGCCGAATTGGGTTCAGACTCCACCACAAAGACGGTTCCAACGGGGAACGATTCATACTCCGGTGTGAGGAGTGCCTTGGGGCTGACATAAAACCGCAGAGTGTGAGCCCCGCTCCGCGACTCCACCGTGGATGTGACAAACGGCCAATCGCGATACCCGAATGGAATGAGCAGAATGGCAGTGGGCGGAGCCGACGACCATCCCCCGCTGAGATCGAGGGCAACCGACAGCAGCCGGACGACGGCCACATTGAGTCCGTCTCTGTCGCTCGACGATTGATTGCTACTCGCACGACGCGGTAACGCCACTGCACCACTGATCGGCATAGCACACCTCCCTTTTCTAACGCCTCCGCCTATCGGGTGAGTTCACCGACGGCAAGGCCTTGAGAGACGGACAGACCCTGCCGAACGGCTTCAGGCTGCGCTCTTGCACGGATGGATGCGGCCCGCGCGGCGAACAATCCGGCCTCAACCGGCTGCCCGAGGAAAGCGAGCACGTGCGCATACCGCTCCACCAACAACCCGACGGTCGGATGGTGCACGCCCAGCTGTTCCTGCTGAATCACAAGCGCGCGCTGATACAACAACTGCGCCTGAGTCCACAGTCCCTGCTCATCGGCGAGAAATGCCATATTGCCGACGATCGTACCGGTCAAGGGGGCCTGAGGGCCGGACGTGCGTTCCGCGATGTCTAAGGCCTCATCAAAATATCGTTGGGCTAACGCGTAGAGTCCTTCGGCCTGGTAGAGACAGGCGGCGTTGTTCAAACTCATCGCCACCGCCGGATGCTCATCGCCGTATCGCAGGCGGCGCATCTTCAGCGCGCGCAAGTAGAATGGTTCCGCCCAGGCATAGAGGCCGCGCCCCTTGTACAAGACAGCAAGATTGTTGAGCACAGGTCCCAGATCCGGGGGATCCATCCCACGGGCCTCTTCCATAAGAATCAGGGCCAGGGAATACATCGATTCGGCGGCCGTCTCTCGTCCCTGCT
>JACOEF010000920.1 GCA_024998705.1 Nitrospira sp. | reverse complement strand
CATGCGCTTCTCCAAGCTGAACACCAGCTGGGGTAAGAACTTCGTCGAGAACAAGATGCCGGAAGCGCACTGGAAGCTCGAGTCCATCGAGCGCGGCGCGCGGATCGTCGTCATTACGCCGGAATACAACCCAACGGCCTACCGCGCAGACTACTGGATTCCTCTGCGGCCTGAGACCGATGGCGCGAACTTCCTCGGTGCCTGCAAAATCATTTTCGACGAAAACTTGCAGGACATCGATTACATCAAGGAATTTTCCGACCTGCCGTTGCTCGTACGGACGGATACGCTCCATTATCTCGATCCGCGCGATGTGATTGCGGATTACAAATTCCCGGATTTCTCAAAGAGCTATTCGGGACGCATCCAATCCTTGAAGCCCGAGCAGATTGAACGGCTCGGCGGCATGATGGTCTGGGACCTGGCGAAGGGGAAGGCTGTTCCCCTGCACCGGGAACAGGTCGGCTTCCACTTCAAGGAGAGCGGCATTGATCCAGCGTTGACCGGAACCTTCCGGGTGAAGCTGCTCAACGGTCGCGAGATCGATGTGATGTCGATCTACCAGATGTATCAAGTCCACTTGCAGGACTACGACCTGGACACCACGCACCAAATCACCCGTGCGCCGAAGGACCTCATCGTCCGTTGGGCGCGTGATTCGGGCACGATCAAGCCGGCCGCGATGCACAACGGCGAAGGCGTCTGTCACTATTTCCACATGACGGAAATGGGCCGGGCGGCTGCGTTGGTGATGACCATCACCGGCAACATCGGAAAGTTCGGGACGGGCTGCCATACCTGGTCTGGTAACTACAAGGCCGGTATCTGGAACGCCGTTCCTTGGTCCGGCGCGGGACTCGCGGTGCATACCGGTGAAGATCCCTTCAACCTGACCTTGGATCCGAATGCCCACGGCAAAGAGATCAAGACCCGTTCCTATTACTATGGTGAAGAAGTCGGCTACTGGAACCATGGTGATACGGCCTTGATCGTCAACACGCCGAAGTACGGACGCAAGGTGTTCACCGGCAAGACCCACATGCCGAGCCCCAGCAAAGTCCGCTGGGTGACCAACGTGAACATTCTGAACAACGCCAAGCACCACTATGACATGGTGAAAAACGT
>JACOEF010000919.1 GCA_024998705.1 Nitrospira sp. | reverse complement strand
TCACCTTCCTCCAAGAGATAACTCAGAGCGAATAGTCGTGCCGGCCGCATCAGACCGATCCCTCACTGATCACCCGTCACCTCTCCCTCTCACAGAGCTCACCAATACGGTGCCAAGACCAACAGCAAGGCCAGGGCTGCTATCAGCCACAGCCACGTCCGGTTCGGCCCACTCGCTGAACGAGCAGCACTTCCGACCTCTGTCGCGCACGCGGCCGAGGGGTTCCGGTACGCGTAATAGAAACTCATGCCAAGTAAGAGCAAGGTCAGGCCGATAAAC
>JACOEF010000918.1 GCA_024998705.1 Nitrospira sp. | reverse complement strand
CGTGAAGTCGGCGATGCCCTGGTGGAAATCGGGGAGATCGGGACGCAGTCGGCCGGAGCGGTCAAACACGAGCCGAAGAGCACATAGAAGGGCTGTCTTTCCCGCATTGTTCTCCCCAAGGATCACGTTGATCCCCGGTTGGAATTCGATCGTCGTTTTGCAGAAGCAGCGGAGATTGGTGATGGCGCGTTTGGCGATATACATATGTATCCTGCATTGAACGAGGGACTATAACTAGTTGCGGCACTACGTCAGGAGCGATTTATCTGGCTTCTCGCCTGGGTAGT
>JACOEF010000917.1 GCA_024998705.1 Nitrospira sp. | reverse complement strand
TGAACTATGACGATGCGGGACGAAGAACCTCCCTCGACTATCCCAATGGCGTGGTAACCAGCTATGGATATGACAACGCAAATCGTCTGCTAACCATCGGGCATGTGAAGACGCCTACGACCATCGAGTCGTTCACTTACACATACGACAAGAACGGAAATCGGATCACGCAGGTACGGCAGAATGCTGCCGCATCCAATTTGCCCACGGTCGTGTCAGCCGCCAACATTGCCTACGATGCGGCGAATGAACTCACTCGTTGGAATAGTGCCACGACGAATCTCACTTATGACAATAACGGGAACCTCACGACGGAGACGCAAGGTGGGGTGACGACGAGTTACACATGGGATGGGAGAAACAGACTGACCGGAATCAGTCGGAGCGGTCTCACGGCAAACTTTCTCTACGACGGGGTAGCTCGAAGGAAAAGCAAAACGATCAACGGGACGACCACCGGGTTCTGGTACGACGGGAACGATGTGTATGCGGAATTAACGGGTGGGACTCCTTCGGCGACGTATATTCGTGGGCTGAGTATAGATGAGCCCTACATACGCAAAGCTGCTAGCGATGAGTTCTACGAGACCGACGCGCTCGGGAACTCCATTGCGCTCACCGATGCGACCGGGGTGAGTCAAACTACGTACACATATGAGCCATTTGGCAACACCACGCAGGCAGGCACAGCAAGCGGCAATGCGCTTCAGTATACCGGGCGAGAGAATGATGGGACGGGGCTCTACTACTATCGAGCACGGTACTATAGTCCATTATCGGAACGTTTCATTTCTGAAGATCCGATTGGATTTGCTGGAGGTGACGCGAACCGGTATGCATATGTTCAGAGTGCGCCGCTGAGTTGGTCTGATCCTAGTGGCTTAAGAGTTTACATTTCAGGACATGCAGCTGCGGGGCCGGTTGGACAGTTTTGGACTACGCCTCCCTCCTATCATCTCTCTCTTGTATTGGTTCCGGATGATCCTATTCCGTTTCAAGGACGGCCAGGATGGGAGTCTAACCCAGGAACTGGAGTGGGTCCTTATCCAAGCCAAACCCTTGGCGCGCACCCCGACATTTCCCTTACGCTCAGAAGCACTCCAAACTATTCGTCAGATAATTTGCAGAGTGGCCAGTATTCACAGCTCATTCCTACGCCACCGGGCTTGACAGATACTCAGTTCATTAATAATCTCGTGAAGGCCGCTAGTTGCTTTCGCGGGATGCCGTATTCAGCCCCGGATCGAAGCGGATACATGGGGGCTGGTGAATACAATAGCAATTCCTATGTAGCCGGGCTGATTATTGCTGTGGGAGGACTGCCACCTCCATTGAATCCGAGCGGTCAGTGGCAAGCTCCGGGATACACAAACCCCGTGCCGTTGAGTTCGTTCGGAAAATCTTGCGGGCGACAGTGAGGAGTGACGTTCTGTGACATATCTATTGTTTTTACTACGAAGCGTTGCAGGACTTTTTCTTTCGCTAGTCATCTTTGGAACGATATTTTTTCCAGCAGTATTTTCGGGGGAAGTGTTCCATCCGTTGCTCGTTCCATACATCGGAGGGATGTGCATTGGTGCCATGGCTTTTCCTTTGGCTTACTTGCAGAGTCGTGTCACGCTTTCTGGGAAAGTCCGACGGATTGTTCCAATTGTTTATGGATTGCTTTGGCTACCGCTCACGGTAGCAGTAAGTTACGTTCTCTCTCCGCATTCCAATGTGTGGGTTTCAGGCCTTAGAGCTGGCCTACTTGCTGCCTCTATATCGTTCCTTATCACATTGGCATGTTTCAAGCTTGGCGATCTGGTCGCTAAACATAGAAAAATGAGACAAGTTGGTTAGCTTGAACAGCACGGTCACCAGTGGCCTATGACTAATCGAACATTTTGCGACATAGACGCAAGCTGACGTGACCATCGCGTATGTATGGGATGGTCGTAAGTTGTTTCTGGCATCAGCTGCACCGGGCTTACGACGGTTGCTTATGACATGCTTAAGAACTGATGAAGCATAACGATTGCTTAGTCGTTAGGTCGGTGGTCCTGGGTTATTGAGGATACTTCGAACCTTCCCCGTGGTAAGTGAGGAGAAGCCTTGAAGTTACAATTAACCTCTGATGGAAGAGTCTTCGGGGTTTTCATCCAACTATGTCTTGGGGTCGCTAGTACGTGCTTTGTCTACGCCGACCAGGCTCAATATCTCTACGACGACCAGGAGCGTCTGACGAGTGTTAGTGATGGGACTGGCGCCACCGCCGTCTACAATTACGACGCGTTGGGCAATCTCCTGTCGATAGACCGCTTGACTCCTCCCGGGATCGGCATCGGGATCTATCTGGTGAACCCGGTCACCGGGCCCATTACACAATTGTGCCGGCTGCAAGGCTATGGATTTGATCCCGTCCCGGCGAACAATGTCGTGAAGTTCAATGGGGTGACCGCCACGGTGTCATTCGCCACTGCGTATACGTTAACGGTTATTGTTCCCGCAGGTGCTACGACGGGCACCGTGA
>JACOEF010000916.1 GCA_024998705.1 Nitrospira sp. | reverse complement strand
CACTCGCCGGCCACTAGCCCGGACTCTTCATACAGATCTGCTCCCTGGTCCGACCCGATCGTTCGGCGAAGATTGCCTCGTTCGGCCTCCTCGGCGGACGGCAAGTGCGCCTGCATCGACCTTACATGCGAGGAGCTTCCGTGCGATTTACCTGATTCGGCGCCGGCCTGCCGGCAAGCACCGCTTCAATATTCTCCAGGCAGATCATTCCCATGCGCACACGCGTCGCGAGGGTGGCGGAGCCGAGGTGCGGCAGGAGCACCACCTGCCGGAGGTCTCGCAGGCTGGGGTGAAAGACCGGTTCCTGTTCAAACACATCGAGCCCTGCGCCGGCCAGCCGACGTTGCAGGAGCGCATCGACCAATGCGCTTTCGTTCACCACCGGTCCTCGCGAAGTATTGATCAGAAATGCCGTGGGCTTCATGAGTGCCAGCTGCCGCGGACCGATCAAGTGGTGAGTCGCTGGGGTGAGCGGCACATGCAGGCTCACAAAATCCGCAGCCCTTAGCAGGTCAGGCAGGGCGCGCTGTTCCCAGTGAGAGGACACCTGTCCCGGCGCATGCAGGGTGCGCGAGCTGTAACAGATGCGCATGCTGAAGCCGGCGGCCCGCTGCGCCACCGCCTGTCCGATCCGTCCCATGCCGACGATCCCCAGCATCTTGCCCGACACATCGGTTCCCAGCATCTGAGTCGGCGCTCAACCGGGCCAGGCCCCCGCTCGCACATAGGCGTCGCCTTCCGCTACGCGCCGCGCCACCGCCAGGATCAATGCCCAGGTGAGATCGGCGGTCGAGTCGGTCAACACGTCCGGAGTATTCGTGACCACAATGCCCTTGGCCGTCGCGGCGGCGAGGTCGATGTTGTTGTACCCCACGGCATAGTTCGCCAGGATCTTCAGTCTGGTTGCGTCGGCCAGCAGGGTCGCATCGACGCGATCGGTCAGGGTACAGATGGCCGCGTCCGCGTCGTGGAATCCTGCGTTGAAGGCCTCCCACGACGGCGCGATGTCGCGTGGCTCGTTCAAGAGCTGGAACTGCTGGCGGGCGGCGGCCATGACCGGATCGGGCAGCAGCCGGGAGATATAGAGCGTGGGACGTGACATGGCGCCTCGTTGGAATGGCATGTATTTTAGCGAATCACCCCCGACGCAACAACTCACTTGTCCTGCTCTCTGCCGAGCGACTACAATGATGCAACGTAATCACAAGCATGACCCTCATCCTTCCCAACACCTCATCCGTCGTCGTCAGCGGCCTTCGGCAACTCCTCGGACAGGCGAAGGTCCAGAACGACGTGCCCACACTGACCGCCTACGCCGTCGACGCCAGCATTTACCGGATGCAGCCGCAAGCCGTCGTGCTCGCGGAACATGAAGGCGACATCGAGACCGTCGTGCGATTTGCGGTGGAACGGGGCATCCCCCTCACGCCGCGCGCCGCCGGCACCAATCTCACCGGCTCTGCGATCGGCTCCGGCATTATTCTGGATATCTCCAAGCTGAACCGGATTCTGGAAGTGAATGAGGAAGAACGCTGGGCCCGCGTGCAGCCGGGCATCGTGCTGGCTGAATTAAACAAGCAGCTTGGGCGACGCAATCTTCTCTTCGGTCCTGATCCCTCCAGCGGCGACATGTGCAAACTCGGGGGCATGCTCGCCAACAATTCGGCCGGTCCTCACACCCTCATCTATGGCTCCGTGAAAGACAACGTTCAGGCCATGCGTGTCTGCCTGCCGTCCGGATCCTGGCTCTCCGCGTCCTCGATGAATCTCAACGATCCGGGGTTGGATCAGACCTTCGCGGCCCATCCGTCCCTCAAGCCGATCCTCGACCTCGTCCAGCGGCAGCGCAGCCTGATCGACAGGAAGAAACCGACGGTGAGCAAGAACAGTTGCGGGTACAACCTGTTCGGCCTGGCCGACGGGCTGAGTCGCGGTGTCTTCGATCTTCCCAAACTGTTTGTCGGCAGCGAAGGCACGCTGGGCGTGGTGAGCGAAGCGACGCTTCGTCTCGTGCAGAAACCACAGGGCACATTGACGGCACTGATCCATTTTCGCCGCCTCGAAGATGTGGGAGAGGCGGTGCCGCATCTGTTGAGCCTCCGGCCGAGCGCGCTGGAAGTCATGGATGCCAATACGCTGAACCTGATCGGGCGGTCGGCGCATGGCATTCCGGCCGATGCGGCCGCCACCCTGCTGGCTGAACTCGACAGCAGCGAGGGCGAGGTCGATCTGCGAGAACGGGCCGATCGGATGGCGGCTATCTGCGGGCGGTATCAACTGTGCGGCAATCTCACCATGGCCTACGACAAGGAGCAGCGCGACCAGCTCTGGAAAGCCCGCAAGGCCCTGTATCCCACACTCTACCGGTT
>JACOEF010000915.1 GCA_024998705.1 Nitrospira sp. | reverse complement strand
TCAACGGCTTCATGAGGGGACTCAGGTTGGCATTGTTCCCACCACCCTGATTCAGAAACTCCACGACCTCCTCCAGCGTCTTGAACGCCCCATCGTGCATATACGGAGCAGTCTCCGTGATACTCCGAAGCGTCGGCGTCTTAAAGGCACCCCGGTCTTTTTCTGCCCTGCTGACGACAAAGCGGCCAAGATCTTCTTTCATGGGGCCGACTTGCGGCACGCCGAGATTGTGGAACTGGTTGTCGGTAAAGTTCGCTCCGTTATGGCACAGAATGCAGCGGGCCTTTCCCTTAAAGAGAGCCAGGCCTCGAACCGCCGCCTCGTCCAGGGCCTTCTGATCGCCCAAAACGTATTTATCAAACGCGGAATTCGTGGAGAGTACCGTGCGCTCATACGCGGCGATGGCCTCGGCAATGCCCTGCAGGTTGACGTCTGTCCCGAACACGGCCTTGAATTGTTGCTGAGACCCTTTGATCTTCCCCAACTTGGCCACGACATGTTCATGCGTCTCGGCCATTTCAACCGGGTTATGAATGGGTCCGATCGCCTGTTCTTCGAGCGACCGTGCTCGACCATCCCAAAACTGAACGTGATTGAAGGCTGTGTTGTATACCGTCGGCGACTGACG
>JACOEF010000078.1 GCA_024998705.1 Nitrospira sp. | reverse complement strand
ATCCGGGCGGGGATTTAGCCGTAGGGGTGGTCTTGCAGGCCGCTTTGAAAGCAGGGCTCTTGGTACAGAGCGTGATGTTCCCCCACGATACCTACATCGCCATCGGTACACCGGAAGGTCTTGCCAAAGCGGTGCGTCAGTTCAATCTGCCAGAAGTCTAACCTCGACACTTACGGATAGGCCGCCAAGAGCCGTTCGGCGATCCTGAGGCGATCCT
>JACOEF010000048.1 GCA_024998705.1 Nitrospira sp. | reverse complement strand
GGCATCGGCCGACAGCGGGTGCGCCGGGTCCTGGGCACGACGCTTCAGCGCGTACTGCAGGAGATGGATGCCGTCGCGCACGGAATATTCCAGGCTGAGCTGGTGGGCTTCCTGGAGAAATTCGACGGTCATGGCCAGCATCTCCGCCGGAGCGAAGGGCAGGTGGTAGCGGAGGATCGCCAGTTCGTCTTCGCGCGTAGGGAAGCCCATGCCCAGGGTCGGCTGCAAGCGCGAGAGAATATAGTCGGGCACCTCGTACGTGGATGCGTCTTCGTTCATGGTCACGCAGCAGCGGAAATCGGCGTGGGCGTTGATCAGAATCCCAGCGATGATCGATTCCACGCAGCGCCGGTGATCCAGGAGCGGCGCCAGCGAGGCCCAGCTCTTTTCATTCATGCGGTTGCCTTCGTCCAGCACGCAGATGCTGCCCGTGAGCACCGCGGTGACCAGCGGCGAGGCGTGGTAGCTGATGGTGCCGGATTCCGCCAGGACGGGTGTGATCAGCAGGTCTTCCGGGCGGGTGTCGGCCGTGCACTGAAACACATAGAGGTCCTGTTTGCGTTCACGGGCTCCCGCCATCGCCAGGGTGGTCTTGCCGATCCCCGGCTGACCGGTGATGCGGGGAGACAGCGGCAGGTCACGCTCGTCGATCACCAGCCAGCAGGCCAGTAGCTGTTTCAAAATCTCCCGGTTCCCGATCCATTCCTGGCCCATCGTCATGGGCTGAGCCAGGTGAAGCGTGATGCCCTCGATGGTGAGCGTTCGGGGAGCGGCCGGTCGTGTAGATGACATGGTCTTTCGTGTCGTCGATTGGATAGAATGGGCGGAACGGCAATCTCGTGCGAACGGTAGCATAGGGGTGGGGAGGGGGTCAAACGTCCGATCGGCCCATTTCACTTTGACTTTCGCTGCCTTGGACCGTATTCTACCGGCTTTCGAAGGCTGCGAATCGGAAGCGGATGCGCCACGAGATGGTCGTCTTGATGGCATTGGAAAGCCTCCCCTTGAGTGGGCAGCAACGAAGGAGCGACATGATGAGTGAGCGAAACGGACGGATGAGACGCGCGGTGGTAGTTCCCATCGGTCTGCTTGTATTGACCGGGTTGAACATGAGCGGGTGCGTGATGTCGGAGAAGTACGAAGCCGAGAAAGCGCGCAGCCTGAACTTTCAGCGGCTCCTGGCGCAGGAAGAAAAACGAAGCGCCGAATTAGACAGCGAAGTCAAACGAAGCAAACGTGAGCTGAGTGAGTATGAGGCGCGGAATCGCGAACTCGGCGCGCAGGTGGAAGCCGTGCGTCAGCAGGCGGCTCAGATTCAAGAAGAGGCGCAGGCGATGAAGGAAGCGAGCCTGTTGGAGAAGCGGGCGCATGAGGACATGAAGCGCCTGACGACGATTCCCTCGAAGGCGAAGAAGGCCATGCCGGCGCCGAAGAAGGACTTTCCGACCGCCGTCGATGAGGCGTTGAAGGCGGACATGCCGTCGGACTTGGGTCTGGAGTCCGCGAAGGAGGCCGCCAAGGATACATTCGATCAGGAACAGGCGGCAGCGGATGCGCTCGGTGCGGCAGCCGCGCCCGCAGCCGGCAGCACCCACACCGTACGTCCCGGTGAAACGCTGTATCGTATCGGGCAGAAGTACCATGTCGCTGTGGATCAATTGCGAAAGTGGAACAATCTAGAGAATAACACGGTCGTGGTCGGGCAGAAGTTGATTGTCAGCCGGCCCTAGTGCGACGTGGTCGTGTCGTATGAGCAGACAGCAATACTCTCTCACCCTGGATGAGTTTCGAGCCCTGGCGGCGGAAGGCAACCTGATTCCGCTCTATCGGGAGATTTTGGCGGATTACGAGACGCCAGTGTCGGCGTTTGCCAAGATCGACCATGGGCCTACGGCCTATCTGCTGGAGAGCGTGGCCGGCGGTGAAAATTGGGCGCGCTATTCGTTCTTGGGCAGCGGTTCTTCGGCCGTGATTCGTGAGGAGAAGGGCGATCTGGTGTTGACCCGCGGGAAGAAAAATCTGCGGATTCAGAGCCGCGGCAACCCGCTGGAGCGGCTGCGTGAATTGATGGAAGCGTATCGCCCGGTGACGGTACCCGGCCTGCCCCGGTTCGTCGGCGGCGCGGTCGGCTACTTCAGCTACGATATGGTGCGGACGTTCGAGGAGCTGCCGGCTCTGCGCCGAGACAGTCTCGGAATGCCGGACTTCGCGTTT
This sequence comes from Nitrospira sp., assembly GCA_024998705.1. Lineage (GTDB taxonomy): Bacteria > Nitrospirota > Nitrospiria > Nitrospirales > Nitrospiraceae > Nitrospira_A. Next base: position 617 of record JACOEF010000048.1, on the reverse strand, counting down.
CTGCTCACCGATACGCTGCTGATCTTCGACAACGTGTCGCAGAAAATCAAAGTGGTCGCGAACGCCTATCTGGAATCGACCAAGGAACGGGATATCCGTGACGCCTATCGTCATGCGACGGCGCGGATCGAAAAGATGATCGCGCGGTTGAAGCGGCCGCTGCGGCAACCACGCCAGAAGCGCCGCCGGAAGCCGATTACCTTCACCTCCAACATGAACAAGGCCGATTTCGAGAAGATGGTCACGCGGACCAAGGAGTACATCCGTTCGGGCGATATCGTGCAGGCGGTCCTGTCGCAACGGTGGGAAACACAGATCCATACGACGCCATTTCAGCTCTATCGTGCCCTCCGGGTCATCAATCCCTCGCCCTACATGTATTACCTGCGTGTGGCCGGCGTGGAGTTGGTGGGATCCTCGCCGGAGACGCTGGTGCGGTGTGAGGATGGGCAGATCTCGTTGCGTCCCATTGCCGGCACGCGTCGTCGCGGGCAGACGCCGGAAGAAGATCAAGAACTCGGACGACGCCTGCTGGCGGATGAAAAAGAACGCGCGGAACATGTGATGCTGGTGGATCTGGGCCGGAACGATGTGGGTCGAGTGGCGGCGCGCGGTTC
>JACOEF010000001.1 GCA_024998705.1 Nitrospira sp. | reverse complement strand
TAGCGCGATGGTGCGCGGTGCGACTCACCACTGAACACCCGACGCGCCTGCAACACCGCATGCCCCGTCCCCAATTGTTTGGTTTGCTCCGCGACGGCAACTTGCCCGCCGACCGCTTCAACAACCTTCCTGACCTCCATCCCCTGATGACCGCCCACGACCGCCACACCCTGCTCCGCGAGGCCACAGGCGATATCGAGTACGTACATCACCATCGGCCGGCCCGCAACCGGATGCAACACCTTGGCGAGCGCCGACTTCATGCGCTTGCCGAGTCCGGCCGCCATGATGATGACACCGAGCCCGGGAATGGAAGATGGCACGGCCTTGTCCTGCGATGCATGAGTCATTGAGTCTTCACCATAAAGAAATCGACGCGAGGTCTGTCAAGTGCGCGCGATCAGCCGACCTGCACACCCGCGTCTGGTTGCTTAATCGGCGCCCACGTCTTTCCACTAGCCTGCGACGTGCCGCCCGAGGGAGGAGTAGGCGTGTAAAGTCCCCCCGAGACGATTAGTTTCATGGCCTCTTCCACCGTGATATCCACGGCGATCACTTCGCGCTCGGGCACCAACAGGAAATATCCGGACGTGGGATTGGGCGAGGTCGGTACGTATACGTGCACCAGCGGGTCCGGCGAGAGCTGCTGCATTTCGCCCTTCGTCACGCCGGTGACAAACGCAAAACAATAGTGGCCGTTCTTGGGGAACTGAATCAGCACCACACGGCGATAACTCTCCCGTTCTGCAAACGAAAGAATGTCCATCATCGACTTGATGGTGGAATAGATGCCGCGCACGACCGGTACACGATTGAGCAATCCCTCCCACTGCCGGACCACATGACGGCCGATAAAGTTCGCGGCAAACAGGCCGGTGGCAAAAATGAGCAGGATGAGCGCCACGATCCCCAAGCCCGGCACATAATAGCCGGGGGTCACCAATCGGGCGGCGGCGTCACCGAGAATGCCGTCCAGACTGACGAACAGGGTCTTCAAGATCAGGATGGTCCCCCAGAAGGGGATCATGATCAGCAAACCGGTGAGAAAATAACGTTTGAGTGAAGCTT
>JACOEF010000914.1 GCA_024998705.1 Nitrospira sp. | reverse complement strand
GAAGTAGGAGCGGCCCTCCTTCAGCCCGTCGAACTCATGGCCCTCCAGCGCCCTGATGACCGCCTGCGTGTCGGTCGTGCCGGCCCGTTGGATCGCTTCGAGAATCTGCGTCATCGCCGCATAGCCGTGGTAGCAGCGGGAGGTCGGAGTATGTTGATACTTGTCGATCACCCCTTGGATAAATCGTCGAGAGCTTTCGCTCGGGACTTTCGGGTCCCAGATCAACCCCCAAATCCCCGCGTTGTGGGCATAGCCGAGCGGGCGGCCAATCTGTTCGCCGCTGATCATTCCACCG
>JACOEF010000913.1 GCA_024998705.1 Nitrospira sp. | reverse complement strand
GATTCCGGTGACCGACAAGGTGAGAATCACGGTTCCCATCGGTTCGCCGAGCCTCTTCGCAAGGTGCTCCGCATGGCGGAGCACGGCAAAGGCGGAGAGAATGATCACGAGCAGGAGCCAGCCAAGGATGGCGCTCAGTCGCAGGGGATTGGAGAGGTCGCTGAGCCACTCATGGCCATAGTGGAAAAACAGGGCGGCCGTTCCGATAGGCAGGAGCAGGAGCCATTCTCCGAGCGTCCAGCCGGTCGGCTTCGGGGTCTTGCAATTGGGGAAATGCAGTAATGAAGATTCTTGTTGTGCGGGTGTGGTGAGTGGCAACATGGCCTAGGTGAATTCGTGAGTGAACATCACTGCTGATTGGCTTAGGAGCTGCTTCTGAGCCCGATGATGCCGAGGACGATGCAGAGCAACGAAAGTACTTTGATGGTCGACGCAGTTTCGGCGAAGAGGACCATGCCGAGGACGGCGGTGCCTGCTGCTCCGATTCCTGTCCAGACTGCATAACCCGTTCCCACCGGAATTGTTTTTAACGCCTGAGCCAGGCAGCCGATACTCGCTGCCATGGCAATCAATGTTCCAACTGTGGGCCACGGACGGGTAAACCCTTCGGTGTACTTCAATCCGATGGCCCAACAGATTTCAAAGAGTCCGGCGACACAGAGAAACGTCCACGCCATAGTGTTGCTTGCATCAACCTTCGTGGCGTGTGATACGGAGATGGCAACGCCAACGTCAAAATGGAAACTCGCCCAGAGTACAGATCGTACACGATTATCTCATCCAGGTAACCTCGGCATATCACTAGGGGACATTCAGCGGACGCGTGAGAATGGCATGCGGAATGCCCATCCTCATCCGAGGGGAAATCGTCAGCGGGCTGGTTCCCCTTCGGGCTCGGCCGGTTGGTCTGGATGATCGAGCCATCGGTACAGCACCGGCAGGACGATCAAGGTGAGGAAGGTCGAACTGACGAGCCCACCGCTCACCACGACGGCGAGCGGGCGCTGCACTTCTGAACCGATGCCATGGGCGAATGCGAGGGGAATGAGGCCGAGGAGCGCCACCAACGCGGTCATCAGGACCGGTCTGAGTCGAAGCGTACATCCTTTGATCACCGCGTCATCGCCTTGAAGGCCGTCCTCCCGCAACTTGTTGAAATAGGAGACCAGCACGATTCCGTTGAGGACCGCCACGCCGAACAGATTGATGAATCCGACGGAGGCCGGCACACTCAAATATTCACCGGTCAGCCAGAGGGCGACGATTCCGCCGATCATCGCGAAGGGTAGGTTCATAATGATCAGCGCCGCATGCCGGACTGAATTGTACGAGGCAAACAGGAGGATGAAAATCAAACCGATCGTGATCGGCAAGATGATTTTCAATCGTGCCATGGCTCGCTGCATGTTTTCGAACGAGCCGCCCCATACAAAATGATATCCTGCTGGAAGGTGGATCTCTTTTGCGATTTTGGCTTGAGCTTC